>JBDTZD010000135.1:0-27547 GCA_040005335.1 Pyrinomonadaceae bacterium
CTGATGGCGTGCCAGACAGAACACCTAATGTCGTCGGCTCAACACCGTCGATAGCCATTCAATCGAAAGAAATAATAAAAGAGGAAGTTGCACCGCCAAAGCTTCCTGAGCCAGTTCCGGTCGTCAAAAATCAACCTCCGGTTTCAAAAGGCGTGATTAATGGCATCGCGACAAGTTTGCCGAAACCCGCATTTCCTCCAGCAGCAAAAGCGGTTCATGCAGGCGGCGAAGTCAAAGTTCAGGTTTTAATTGATGAACGCGGCAATGTTGTTTCTGCAACTCCGGTCAGCGGTCATCCGCTGTTGCGGAGCGCGGCGCAAATAGCGGCGCGACAAGCTAAATTTACACCGACACAGCTCTCCAACCAACCTGTCAAAGTAACCGGCTTCATTATTTATAATTTCGTCGCGCAGTAGTAACCCACAATAAAGATGGAGGGGCAGTGTAAATGCACCAGTCTCTCCGTTTTTTATTAATGTTTTGCGGATTTCCTTTTTCTCGCTAATTTTTCCAGCCATTTCTCGGCTTCTGCAAAGTGCGGAAAGAGTTGTTCATCGCGGCGAAAAATATTTGAATGAACCCGCCGCCTGCCATTAACGATTTCGGTCGGATGTTTGATGTGCAGCAGTTCATGATAGAGCACAAACTCGGCAACAAAGCCGGGAACTGTCCGGTCGTCAAGGGTTCGACTAATGACAACCGTTTCATGAAGCGCATCATGATGCCCGAAAATCCGAAACGTTTTGCCTCTCGACCAGGTGATAATAGGTTTTGCCAGCGCGTTTTGAAAATAAGTTTGATTAAGCCGCGTAAAAATCTCGTCCAAATCGTAAACGTTCCCTCGTGCCGACGAAATAATTTTGCGTCCACGCGCGCGGCGCGTTTCCTGGGATTGCTCGGCGACATGCGGCTGCCGCGCAAAGTTTTCGTAAAATTCGCGTGCTTGTTTTGGAATCCGGCGCTTTAACAGTTTAGCAACCAGAACATAAGCCAGAGCCCTATGAACCGCAAGGGGCGCTTCGCGCATTAAATCTGCAAGGCGGACAATAACTTCACCCTTTCTGATTCGAATTGTTTGCCTTAAGCCAACGTAAGCGTAAAATTCAACTCTGACCGGCGGAACTTCGCGCTTCCCATCAAGTTCCGCAAACGCGGTTAGATAAAATTGTTTGATTTCTGATAAGTGTTGAGCTTCGTTTTTCACCTAAATTATTTTAATGAAAAGTCTTTGTCTTTGGCGATTTTTCGTCGCAGCAAAATCATCCCGACACTGAGCAATATCAATGCGCCGCCAATGAGAGTTTGCTTTTGAAGAGTCTCGCCGAGCCGCCAATTACCAATCAGAACCGCGGCAAACGGCGTGACGAGTGAAATCATCATTGCTTTAGTAGCGTCCATGTTTTTTAAAAGCCAGTAATAAAGCCAAAACGCCGCGATTGAACCCAGCAATGCGAGGTAGAGAACCGAAAATATTGCCATTGGCGTCCAGTGAAAATAAAGAGGGTTTCCTTCTTTGAGAAAGCCGACGATTGAAAGCGGAATAACGCCGCAAATCATCTGCGCTGTCAGGAGCGAAACCGAATTCATCTGACCGCCAAAGGCTTTGACCAAAACGCTGGCGTAAGCCGCCACAAAAGCTCCGACGACAATCGCGGCGCATCCGGCAAAAGCTAACGCGCCCGAAACATTGAGTTGTTCGTAAAAAATAATTGCAACGCCGCCGATGCCAAGTAAAATTGCCAAAATCTTTTGCGCTGTAATAGGTTCATCAGGCAAATAAATTTGTGCTATGACAAGCCCGAACGCAGGAATTGTCGCCTGTAAAACGGCGGCCAGCCCGGAGGAAATGTATTGCTCGCCCCAAAACAACAAACCATAATTAATACCAAACTGCATCAAGCCAGTGGCAATAACAAGCTGCCATTCGCGTTTTGTGCGCGGCAGTGACAATCTTCGTGCCGTTAAAATCAACAATAAAATTGCCGTCGCAACGATAAAACGAGCGGCGGCAAAGCTAACGGGCGGCAAGCCTTCGTCCAACCCGAATTTGATAAAAATCCAAGTCGAACTCCAAATCGCGCACAGAATTAGCCAAACCAGTAAAACTCTCATTTAGTGTAAAGTGCAGAGTGCGGAGTGTTAAATCAAGGCAAGAACGTGACAAAAACTTGCTACCAAACTCATTACTTTGCACTTTGCACTTTGCGCTCTATTTTGTTTCGTAAAAGCTCAAGCATGAATCGCCTTGTTTAAGTATTCGCCAACGTCTTAATCCGCGCACCAAATCGGGCAATTCATTTTTGTGATGATGTTCGGCAATCAGAATTCCGCCCTCGCGCAGCAATTGCGCGTCTTCCGCCCCAAATAATTCCAAAACCGGACGATAATCGTCTGAATAAGGCGGGTCGTAATAAACGATGTCCCAACCTCGGGCGTTTTCATCAGCCACATTTTCAAGCAGTTTTTTATTTGCTCGCCGCAGAAATTCGACGGCTTCGCTCATGACGACCTCAGTTTGATCTTCGGGAATATCGAGCGCGTCGAGGTTGATTTCAACCAGTGCGCAGGATTTACGCGAGCGATCAACGAGCGTCACAAAACCCGCTCCCCGCGACAAACTTTCTGCGCCAATGGCACCGGTTCCGGCGCACAAATCCAAAAACCGGGTAGCTTCGTCAATGCGCGGCGATAACACGTTAAAAACCGTTTCACGAAGGCGATCGGAAGTCGGGCGCGTTTTAAGATCCGGCGGATTCTTTAAAACGCGCCCGCGATATGTTCCGGCAATAATTCTCATCTACTTATCAAAGTAAAAAGTAACGGGTAAAAAGGCAAAAGCGGAAAGAAATATTTCCGCCTTATCGTTTGCCGTTAATTTATTTTAAATTGCAAAGGTTAAACAATCAGACAGAATTATTTTTAATCGCTGTCCATGAATCACACTAAACATAACACTTATTCGGCATTATGTTTAATGTGATTCATGGGTAATGTCTTTATTTTTTTAAGCAATTATTAATCCCGATTGCAGATGACTCGCTATGTTGATATTCAATGCGACACGTCAGCAGATCGTGGATTGTTCTGATAAATTGCGGAAAGACCGCTTTGAATGTTTTGCTATGGCAGAAAAACTTTATTTTAGCTGCAGAAACAGAAGGGTTCTGGCAGGGTCTTGAATGTTTATGTTGATGCGCGGATAGTCAGAATTGACTTAATTCGAGAGGAATTGTCGGCTAGTACAACATAAAATCAAGCTTTTCCAGCCAAGGCAATACACTCAGCCTTTCCTACAAACTCTTATCGGCAACTTTGAGCTAAACTTTAACTGAAGAGTGATTTTTCGGATATACTGTAATCGCAACAAATGAAGCCCCAAGAGAGCGGAGGAAATTTTTATGCATCAAGTTCGTATTCGTTTCTGCAAGGTTTGAGCGTCGTATCGCCCCAACGCTGCCCGGGTGGCAGCGATTATTAAAAGTAAGCTTGGCGTTGAAACTGAACTGATAGAAGGAAATCGAGGTGAGTTTACGGTTTGGGTAGGCGAGCAGCAAGTGGCGCAAAAAGGTTGGCTGAGGTTTCCCTCGGAAGAGAAAGTGTTAGCGGCGGTACGGCAGGCTTTGACGATTGATTAAGGAGAATCTTTAATACAGCTTCGGGCAATGGTAAATTTGCGGACATTGGGATTGCAATTGAAATCGTAATCGGAGCGGCTCTTTTGAATATTTCCACAAGATTAGGAATATAGGATTTGCTGATAAACTTTAGCGTCAACATTTCCGCCGCTCGCCACCAGACAGATTGATTTGTCAACAAATTCTTTGGGTTGCTGGAGAATCGCGCCGGTCGTCAAAGCTCCGGTCGGTTCGACTTTTAAATTAGCGCAAGAAAATAAAACTCGCACTGCCTGGACAATTTTTTCTTCCGAAACCTCGATAATTCCCCTAACTCCTTTTTCGATGATTTTCCAATTGTGCTCGCCCAATGAAACGGTTCGCGCACCGTCGGCAATGGTTTGCGGTTCATGTTTATTGGAGACAATTTTTCCGGCTTTGAGCGATTGCGCGGCGTCGTTGCCCAACAGCGGTTCGGCTCCAAAAACTTGTGCAGAGTTGCCTTTATCGCATAAACCTTTAATCACACCGGAAATTAATCCGCCGCCGCCGATCGGAGCTAAACAAGCGTCAAATGCTTCACGGTAATTTGCAATCTCCAGACCCAGTGTTGAGTTTCCTTCAATAACGAGCGGATCGTCGTATGGGCTTGCTAGATAAGCGTCCGGAAAACTTTGGGCGATTTGCAGAACCCGTTCCTTGCGTCCGACTTTTTGCGTATCAATCAAATCAATTGTAGCTCCGTAAGATCTAACGCCTTCAATTTTCACCGCTGCGGAATTTTCCGGCATGACAACAGTGCAGCGTTTGCCGAGTAGCTGACACGCTTTTGCCAGAGCCTGCCCGAAATTGCCCGAAGAAGCTGTAATAATCATTTCGTTCGGGACATTTAGCGCAACATTATACGCGCCGCGAAACTTAAAACTGCCGGTATGCTGAAAAGTCTCGCTGGCGATCACAATTTTCGCCTTCAGAAGTTTTGAAAGCGCTTCGGATTCGATAAACGTCGTCGGGCGAACGGCTTCGCGGAGCGCAGCTTTGATTGTCATAATTGAACGTTAAAGAGCCGCTTTTTTAGGCCACTCCGTTACGAGCGATAACTTCTCGGTAAAACGAAGCGCTCAGTTTCGGGGTTCGTTTCTGCGTTTTGTAATCAACGTAATGCAATCCGAATCTGTTGCTGTATCCGTCAGCCCACTCGAAATTATCCATCAGACTCCAGAGAAAATATCCTTTGACGGGAATTCCTTCGGACGTAGCGCGCTGCAATTGCGTGAGATAATTACGCAGATACATCACCCGATCAGTATCATAGACAATGCCGTCTGCCGCCGGAATGTCTGATGAAGAACAGCCGTTCTCAGTAATATAAATTTCCTTCGCGCCCCAAATTTTGGCGACGTGACGAGGACCCCAATAAAGCGCTTCCGGTCCGACAAAAAGCCATGGCGAAATCATATGCGGGAACGAAGCCGGATGCGGCACAACTTGAAATCCAATCGCTGAGCCGTCGGCTCGAACGTATTGCGGAGTGTAAATATTAATGCCGACAAAATCGAGCGGGCTTGAAATAGTCTTTAAATCTTCCGGCGTAAACTTGGGAGCATTGGCTCCGGCTGCGGCAAGATAGGCATCCGTGTATTTACCTTCTTGAATCACGGTCATGTATTGCGCGTTTTGCTCACGCGTCGCGCGCGTCGCAGCTTCGATGTGTTCGGGCGTTTCAATGACCGGCACGCAAATCGTCATATTTTCCGCAAGACCAACTCGAGTGCTGGATTTTGCGTTGGCGCGGATTGCTTGTACGGCGAGACCGTGACCGAGAACTGCGTGATGCCGCGTTTGATTAAAGCGCGCCGGCGGCAATTTCACTCCCGGTGCATGAACGCCCCACCGATACCCAAGTTCAACAAAGGCGCCAAACTCGTTGATAGTGAAAAAGTTACTGACACGGTCTGAAAGCCGCTTTGCAACATAACCCGCGTAGTCGCCAAAGGCTTTTGAGGTGTCGCGCGATTCCCAACCGCCGCCGTTATCCTGCAGCGTTTGCGGTAAATCCCAGTGGTAAAGCGTGGCAAACGGCTCGATTCCGTTGGCAAGCAGTTCGTCCACCAGATGATTGTAAAAATCCAGACCTTTCGGATTTGGAGCACCGCTTCCTTCAGGAAAGACGCGCGACCAAGCAATCGAAAAGCGATAGGATTTAACGCCGAGCGCCTTCATCAATTGAACGTCTTCTTTGTAACGATGATAATGATCGTCCGCGATGTCTCCGGTAGCGTTATCTACAACTTTGCCGGGCGTATGCGAAAAGGTGTCCCAGATTGTGGCTCCGCGCCCGTCCTCTTTGACTGCGCCTTCGACTTGATAAGATGCGGTGGCACTGCCCCACAAAAATCCCGGCGGAAACTTTCCCGCGTTTTGGCTTTCGGGCGCAGGCGTCTCTGCTGCCATCCGTCCGGATTTACCAAACGCTGGAATCGCTGCGGCACCTAAAGTGCCAGCTCCGATAATTTTAGTAAAAGCGCGGCGCGAGTATTTCTTCATCAATCGTCATCCTCCTGTAATTTCGTTCAATTAAGCCTTATAAGTTTTGGCAAGGGTAGTTAGCGCTAAAACCGCTTCTCTCAGAATGTTTGACTGAATCAGAATTCTATAACAAATGATTAAAATTCATCAATGGCTTTCAAGAGCATCTTTCGATGAGAGCGCTCATCCGGCAATTAGTTTTCGGAGGAAGGTTGCCGGGTTTGATTTATTCAAATTTGCTTTAGTATTATTGTTTGCGACGATTCACGCCCGCGTGGTAAATTTCAAACAAGCAGAGGACAGTTAACAGTCAGCAGCTAGCTGTCATCAAAAAACTTATCAAATTACAATTCGTTGATTAAAACCCAATTCCCTTTTACCGAAAATTGTTGACTCTTAATTGTTAGCTCTGATGAAGCGTATTCTAGAAAAAATTAAAGACCTCGTTGATGTTCGCTCCTACGAAACGGTCAAAAATTTTGCCAGCGATACGACAGCGACCGTTGAGGCTTATCGTTTTACCGATGTGACCTCGGATTTACTGGCGAAATGGATTGATGAGATTGTCGAAATATCTCACCGTCCAATGGATAATCCAAGCGGCATGGCGCGGGCATTGGCGGGCAATCGCGGCGTTGGCAAAAGCCATTTTCTCGCCGTTTTAGGCGCGTTGCTGGCTAACTCGGATCTTCGGACACATTTAACGGATCAGCATGTCGGTCTTAGCGCGCAGCGCCTTGTGCGTCAAAAATATTCGGTTGTCAACGTCGAACGCGGTCTCGGTGAATCGCTAACGGATGAGTTTCGCACAGCGCTTGAGGTAACTTTTGCCGCAGAAGTGAATTTTGCTGAATCGAATTTAGGCGATTCAGCAGGACAAATGTTGATAGGCGCGGCTTCTTTAACCGGCGATTTACCGTTAATAGTAATTATTGATTCGGCTTACGACCGGAAAGCGCGCGTTAAGCGTGATGATGGCGCGATTTTGGGCGAAATGGCGGAAGCTGCTCGCCAAACTCGCACTTTCCTGGCAATCGCTCTGGATGATGATATTGCCGGAGCTGACGGTGTCAATGCGGCAATTACCCGAACTTGTGCAATTGATTATCTTGACCAAGAGCATTTGTATCGCATTGTAGATGCATTCCTTTATCAAAAGCGCCCCACCGCGCGTCTCATCCTGCGCGAATTGTACCGAGAATTTCGCCAGAACGTGCCGGGATTTAACTGGAGCGAGCCGCGTTTTGTTTCGCTTTACCCGATTCATCCGGTTGTTGTTGACATCACACCTGCTGTTAGGCTTTACGCGCCAAAGTTTGCTTTTCTGCAGTTTGCCGCCGAAAATGCCGCCAAACTGCTGGCTCGTCCGGCTCATTCGCTGCTCGCGTTGGACGAGGTTTTTGATCGGGTTGAGCCGGAGCTGCGCAAATCTGGTGAGCTTGAAGAAACATTTGCTGTTTACGATGAGCTCGCTGCGGGTGCAATCTCGCAGATTCCAATTATGCAGCGACTGCAAGCTAAATTGGTTTTAAAGGGTTTGCTGCTATTGTCGCTTGACGGACGGGGCGCGACGGCGCGCGAACTCGGCGCGGCGATGCTCATTTATGAAGAAAATGCGCCGCTCTTAGCCGTTCAAAAAATCGAAGAAATAATTTTGCTTTTTGCCAATTCAATTGAACAAAGCAAGATCAGGCAAACACCTGATAATGATGAGATGCGTTATAGTTTGGGCAACAGTCTCGTCGCCAACTTTGAGCAAAAGCTCACGAAAGCGGCGCAGGATGTTGACTCGGCGGCAATCAATCGCGTCTGGCGGCTTGGCGGCGCGGCGCGTTTTGCCGATTGGATGTTTGGCGATTTTGGTTTGGGCAACTCCTCTAACACCGCCGAACTAAATGTTAATTGGCGCGGATCAAATCGTCACGGGCGGATCGTTTGGCAGGAGGGCGAAAGTCAACCTGATGCCATTGAGAATCTGGAAAATCTCGATTGGCAAATTTTAATCGCCCCTCCATATGAAAACAATTCTGTCAGTTCCAGCCCGGACGGAACAATTATTTGGCAGCCCGCCCCTTTGCGCCGCGACGAAGAAGAAGTCGTTCGGCGGTTTGCTGCCCTCTTGACGGATGCCGCGCTGACCGATGAATTTAGCGAAACAGCTATTGCCGCCGAGCAAACCACCGCTGCAATTATTGAACGGATCTGGACACGCATTTTTTTAGAGGATGGTAAGCTCATTGTGGGTGCGTCAAAGCAGGTATTTTCACCCGAAGCGAAATCCTCTCAAACGCTGACGAACGCTCTCGAAATTGCTCTCGCGCCGTTTTTTGCAACGCGTTATCCGGCTCATCCAAATTTTAGCCAACTGCTAACCGCTGCCGAAGTTTCACAGCTCGTTAATGACCTTTTCGGCGGCGCTAATCCGAATGCTCCCGAAACGCAAAAGTTGGCTCAAACTTTTGCTCTCCCGCTTGGAATCGTTGCCCAGCGCGGCGCAAACTATGTTCTCGAAACGGACGAAAATTTACTCAAACAACCGCTTGTGCAAACGATTTTAGTGACAATGGACGCAGCGGATGGTCAAACCGTTTTGCTGCGCGAACTGTCGGATAAACTCAAACAAGCACCTTACGGTTTACAGCGCGAGGCAAACAATTTGCTGCTGGCCGCACTGGTCGCCCGCCACCGTCTTGAATTTGTCACTACAAACGGTGACCGTATCACTCACCGTTCGCTCGATTTGCAAATTATTTGGACGGATTTGACGGGCGTTGCAAAATCGTCAATCCAGCCGCGCAGTTCGGCAGAACTGGCCAATTGGGCGAGTCAACTGACCGGCATTGAAAATTTAATTTCGCTTGACGCGGAACGCGAGAAAATTGTTCAGGCGCTGAGCGACTGGTTTTCCAAATGGCAGTTAACGCGACTCCTGGCGAATTTTGATGAATTGCCCGACGAAGTTTTGAATGTCAGGGCATGGCGGTTGTCATCGCAGGTCGGACGCAGTTTTGGAGCGGCAGCCGAAGCCGTTAAGAGTTTTTTGGAAATTGAGATTTCGCTCGAAGATGCCCTTGAGCGCGTAATTGACGCTTTTGGGGATGCGCCGGAAGCCGTCACCGAAAGCCGTCTTCAGTTTGCCGAACTTGAATGTTTTATTGCTGCTGCTAAACTCCGCCAAACCGTTTGGCGTTACATCGCTCGCGCGGAAGCCACCGACGATCCGGCAATAGAGATGCTGCGCGGCGAGATTTTGGAAGAACTAAACATTACTGAAAACTCTTTTGACACGCAGGCGAGTCGTGAGTTTGAAAGCACCTGGCAGGAATTCCGTCATCGCTACACAGAGTTTTATGTCCAGCAGCACAACGCCGTGATGCACTCGTCAGCGCGTCTTGCCGCGCTCGAACAAATCGAGCAAAGCGCTGAATATACGGAGTTTATCGGTCTGGCTGGTTTGGCAGTGGCGCACCCGCATTTTCTGAAAAAAGCCAACTATCTGCGAGCTGCCATCAAAGCCGCTAAGTGTAGTTTGGACGCCAGACAAATTTTGCAGACGCAGCCCTCTTGCATTTGCGGAATGAGGCTGATTCGCGCCGCTAATTTGGAGCAGCTACCGCAAGATTTAGCAAACACGATTCAGCAGGGACGCACGACCGTGAGGCGCATTATAGCAGCTCTCTGCGTGCCTCTGGCAACCGCCTTAAGTGAAATCGCGGCGGGCGAATCGAATGCGAATTATGCCGCCCACGCCCACGCTTTTGCCGAAGCACTAACGCGCGGCGGGGAACTTCCCGTCCTGACGCCGCTCGATTTACGCCTTTTGGCGCAGGCGACTCCGAAAATTCCTGTGCCGACAATGCGTGTGCGTGTGCCGCGCGGATTAGGGGCGCTGCCGCTCGAAGAAATGCGCACCAGTCTCAATTTGTGGCTCGACAATTTACCGAATGAGCCGGTTTTAGTGAAACTTCTCGAAGACGACAATTAGTGCAAAGTGTAGAGTGCAAAGTGCAAAGTGGTGCTAAACAGATTTTAATTTCCACAACCGCGCATTTCGCACTTTAAACTCTGCACTTTGCACTTTGCACTCTACACTTTCATTTATCGGAGCGGGCAGACTCGGCGGAGCGTTGGCACTGGCGCTCGCCCGCAGAGGTTATCAAATTAAGAATATTGTTTCGCGCTCCCGTGAAAGCGCAAATGAACTTGCCCGGAAACTGGATTCCGCTCCGAACATCTTCGGAATTGAAAACCTCATAGATTTCAAGTTTTCTCAAATCGTTTTGATCACCGTTCCCGATTCGGAAATCGAATTAACTGCCGTCAAACTCTCACGATTTCCCGTTCCGACGCGAACAGTTTTTCTGCACACGAGCGGAGCTTTATCATCAGAAGTTTTGCAGAGTTTGCGGGCTGTTGGAGGCGCCGTCGGGTCTTTGCATCCGTTAGTTTCAGTGAGCAATTCAATACTTGGCGCGGAGAAATTTGTTGGTGCTTATTTTTGTCTTGAAGGCGATCTGAAAGCCGTCGAAGTTTCCAAGAGAATAGTGGCAGATCTGAAAGGAAATGCTTTTTCAATTCCGACCGAGCAGAAATCTTTGTATCATGCCGCCGCCGTGATGACGTCGGGGCATCTCGTCGCATTGTTTGATTTAGCAGTAGAAACGCTCGTCCGTTGCGGATTGGAGAAACCACAAGCGCAAAGAATTCTTTTGCCGCTGGTTCAGAGCACAATTGAAAATCTGACGCATCAAACGCCCGCCGATGCACTGACCGGAACTTTCGCCCGCGCTGATTTGGAAACGATGAAAAAACATCTTGCCGCGTTAACCAATCAATCCGCTTTAAAAACTTACGTTGAACTTGGACTGCATTCATTGCAGTTGGCCGCCGAGCGGGGGGGCGCAGATGCCGAAAAAATCGCGGCAATGCGGCGCGAATTAGAGAATCTGTAGAGCGGGCGCGCGGCGGTTGCCGGAGTTACTTATTTTCTTTGATTCTCTGCATCAATTCAACAAAGCGCGGATCGTCGCGCAAACTGTCCAAATTACTGTCTCGCTCAAACCAGCCGATGTTTTCGTTACCAAGTTTGATGGCGCGTTCAAGCCACTCTAGAGCTGCATCCTTGTCGCCTAGCAAAGCATAAGCCGAAGCCGTCCAATAAGCCATGTCGTGGTCGGCGCGTGCCATTTGCAGCGCCCTTTCGGTAATGTTGGCGCGAGCTTCCTCAGTTTCACCTTTGGCAGCCAGCATCAAAGATAAAATTGGGCGCATTCCTTCCAGATGCGGATTTTCGTCTAAAACTTCGCGCATCGTCGCTATCGCTTTGTTAACTTCGCCGTGGTAAAACAAAATTCGCGCTCTGAAAGTTTTAATCAACGGATGATTTGGTTCGACCTGCGCGCCACGGTCCAGTTCAGCAAGCGCACGTTCGTTGTCACCTCGATAGGCATGAATTCGGGCGCGATTATAGCTTGCTACAACGCGCGCCGCCGGATCGAGCCGTTCGAGACGGTCCCAGCTTTTGAGGGCTTTATCATATTCGCCGTCGAGACGATGAAGGCTGGCTTTGGCGAAATGGAGCGAACCATCGTTCGGAAATTGTTCCTGCAGACGCGCTAGCTCCGCGCGGGCCTTCTTCTTTTCGCCGCGCGATAAATAAATAAACGCCATCAAAACGCGGGCTTCGACGACGTTTGGATCAATCTGAATAGCGTGCGAAAAAGCGGCTTCGGCACGGTCATAGTCTTCAGTGTCACCCATCGCTTTGAAAACTCGGTTGGCATAACACGCGCCCAAACCCGAATAGGCAAGCGCAAAGTTTGGATCGAGTTCGACGGCTTTTTTTAGATTTTCAATCGCCGCGTTGCAATCTTCAGCCGCCAGCGTGCGGAAAACGAACCGCCCAAAACTGTCTCTCCCGCGTAAATATTCCTCGTAAGCTTCGGCGTTTTCGGTTGCTTTTTTACCCAAGCGTTCCTGCTCGTTGCTTGAGACTTCCAATTGCAAACCGCTTAAAATGCGGTTGGCAATCAAATCCTGTAAATTGAAAATATCGTCTGTATTGGAATCAATCCGGTCGCTCCACAAAATGTCTCCGGTTGCGACATCGAGCAATTGCGCCGTCACCCGCATGCGTCCGCCCGATCGCAGAAAGCTCGCCGATAAAACCGCGTTGACCTGCATTTCCTGTCCAGCCTGGCGCGG
This sequence comes from Pyrinomonadaceae bacterium, assembly GCA_040005335.1. GTDB lineage: Bacteria > Acidobacteriota > Blastocatellia > Pyrinomonadales > Pyrinomonadaceae > JBBQUS01. Next base: position 12,348 of record JBDTZD010000135.1, read on the forward strand.
ATCAATTTCTTTACCCTGATATTTAGCAATAACGGAGCTCGGCCTGACAATCAGCGAACGCAATCCGGCAAGTTCGGTCGTGACGGCATCCGCAAGGGAAAATTCGTAAAACTGTGAAGCCGGATCGTTACCCAAATTTTTAAACGGCAGAATGGCGATGCTTTTCTTATCACCGCCGACGCTCGTCATAGTAATATCCTGTGTGTTTTGCACACTTGAAGAGGCGCTGTCGGGTGCAATTGAGGGGGTCGAACGTTGCTGGTCAGTCACTGAAGTGTCAGTTTTTGTTTTTCCGGTAATCCAGCCCCATGCTCGTTTAACGACATTCTTATCTCTGGACAAATGACGCGGCGCAAAAAAATCTCCGCCCATCATTTCTCCGACACCGTTAATTTCCCCCAACACTTCACGTAAATCATCACGCAAATCACTAATTTTTTGATAACGGTCGCGCGGATCTTTTGCCAGAGCTTTATCAAGAATTTGTTGGATTCGCGGCGGCACGGGGTCTGGACGCATTTCGGCAATTGGAACGGGCTGCCCATGCATCACGGCATAGCGCACTTCGACCACGGTTTTACCTTGGAAAGCCCAAATTCCGGCTAACAGTTCGTAGAGCAGAACACCGGTCGAAAAAATATCGGCGCGATGGTCAACACGGTCTCCGCGAGCCTGCTCCGGGGCGGCATACGTCGCCGTTCCGTATGGAACTCCAATCTCGGTCAAATCCATCCGGTCAACATCTTTTATCTCTTCATCCTCGATCAATTTAGCCAAGCCAAAATCGAGGATTTTGGCTTGTCCGGCTGGAGTGACAATAACGTTTCCCGCCTTGATGTCGCGATGAATGATACCGCGAGCGTGAGCTGCCGCTACGCCGTCGCAAACTTGAATCGCAATCGAAAGCGCGCTTTTTAATTCCAATGGTTTGCCGTTGACCAGCTGCCTGACGGTTTTGCCTTCAACATACTGCATGGCGATGTAATGCATTCCGTCAGCTTCGCCAAAATCAAAAATCGTGCAAATGTTTGGGTGATCCAGTTGCGAGCAAAGCTGCGCCTCGCGCAGAAAACGTTTCAGGTTAGCAGGTTTTGAAGTCAGCTCCGGCGGCAAAACCTTGATCACAACAGTACGTCCAAGTCTTTGGTCAACGGCTTTGTAAACCGAGCCTTGCCCGCCTGCGCCAATTTTTTCCGCGATCTGATAGTGATGAAAATTCGAGCCAACCATGAAGGATTTTGGATTTTAGATTTTGGATTTTGGATTGACGTCTTGCTCAATCTTTAAGTAAGACGCTAGTCATCCAAAGATAAAATCTAAAATCCACTTTTCAATCTAAAACTTATTTTCTAATCCAAAACCTAAAATTTATGCGCCGACTAACTGCCGACTAATCAATGCTGACCGTTCAGCCGCGCGGGGGATTTCCCCAACCGGATTGGATGTAAACTCCGTTTTCGACGATGCACGGGACGGTTGGATCGCCATCGGAATAAGCAAACATTTCCGTCCGCCGCATTCTGTCGTTCTGCGCATCATATTCAGTAAACTCGATGCCATTTTCGTTGTAATAATCGCGGGCTTTTTCACAATATGGGCAGCCCGGTTTTGAGTAAATGACAAGTGTCATAAGATTTTCATTCCTTTTTGCAAGCCGTTAGTTTACCAGCAATTTGGCGATTCTGAAAAGCCTCAATATCTTTCCGGCGCAAAACAAAAAGCGAAGGACGTTTTCTACGGAAAACGTCCTTCGCTTGCTTTGCTGAAAGCTTGCAAATTTAAGCTGTTAAACCAAATCGTATTGTTCGCTGAAGTTTGCCGCTGGTAATATTTTTTCGCCTGCGGTTCGCAATCGGCAAGGGTTCGATATTCGTCACGAAATCGAGGGCGGCAACCGGCAATCCGGTGTCTCGCCCAAGACGCTCGCTCAAATACCACTTGTGGTCTAAAATACGTTCTAAATATCTTTGCGCGTCATTCTTTTCTATTTTCTGCCCAAACATTTTTTGCAGGAAAATTTGTTCGTGGCTGTTTCGTTCAGTAATTAATTTTTCAATAATGTAATCGTTTTTAAATGGAATCATAATATTAACCTCCAATTTCTTAAATATTGTGAAACTGTTATCGGTCACCAAAAACATTTTAACAAAGCGCCATCTTTTTTGCTAATCTTTCACAAAAATGTATAACAAATAATAGACGGCAGAATGATTAATGTCTTAAAAAGCCGGTTAAAACAACGATTTCCGTCATCTGTGTAGAAATGACGGAAATTATTAATCTCCTGAATAACTTTTGATCTTCGCAGCTGAAAACGCTGGTTAACTTGCCAATTGACTAGAAGCGAAGCGCACCATTACGCAACATTAAATTTATTACACAACTATTTTATCAACACAGCCGTTTCGTCCCGTTTACAATGATTTGTTGAGCAGTTTGTGATGCTCCAAATCATCTTTTCCAACTGTATTCGTTTCTCATGAAGAACTCTGTTGCGTCTTCGTATTTAACTTCTTTTTTAATTGAAAAATCCGTCTCGCTTGATAAATAGGTCAAGCGAAACAAAGCTTTTTTGTCATTGTCCATCCCAGTTTTTTCCGTCACAATTTTGAGCATATCGCCGGCCAGATTTGTCCTTCCCACTACCGTCTCGCCGTCAATGGTTTTTCCGTCTCTGCTAATTGTTATCTTTTCTTTACTATTTGCTTTAGGTTCGTCTGGGTATTGATACTCGAAAACCCAAGACAGTTTATCTTCGGCTGATTGAGTAACGGTCAATTTTGACGGAATCGAAACTTTCTTGTTTGTGCCGTAGTCCAAATAAGAGAGCGTTCCTATCCATTGTGCGCCCGTCAAACGCTGCAGATCTTTAGTTTTTACTTTCGGAGCGTTTAAAAAACTGAGTCCCAAAAAGGACGATGTAATTAACAAAGCAGAAATAAATATGTTCATTTTCTCAATTCTTCAATTTCAAAGGTAAATGCCCGATGGTTGAATTGACTCGGGCGGAATAAACGCCGATTGATGCAAGTCTCGCATCATGAAAGCCGCTAATTCCGCCTTCGCTCCAATGATTTGTTCGGCACGGCATTAAAGGAAATGGACAGCTTACCTTAGTATCTCATGACAATATCAAAATGCTCGCGCAACATCGCCTCATATTCTTTCTGGCTCAGGAGTGTTCGCTCATGCCGCTCTCCGCTCTTAGACGTTGTGATAAAACACATTTCGCTCAGTGTTATGCGCCCCTCCTCCGTTGCCCGCGAGCAGATACGACGTTGCGTAAAGTGCGACTGCGGAGAAGTTTGATGATAACGACACATTTCAAGATAGTCTGCATATTCATAGGGCTGTAAGGTAAATCGATACTGAGATTCCCCTTCATCTTCATTTTCTCGTTGCATCAGAATCAGACGATCACCATCAGGATAGATTTTGTAAGCGCGCCTACCTTGCGTCTGCCAGCCTCGTTCATCAAGCAGCAAAGGTTCAAGAAATGAATCACCAAAACCGACATCTGCCAGCCAACGTTCATCGAGCATAACCACCAAAGTCAGATGGTCAAAGTCGGGTCCAAAGCCGCCCTCCGCATTCGCAACTCCGGCTGAAAGCATCTCAACTCTGAATCCTAAAGCACGCAGTAGTGCAGCAAACGAACCATTCAATTCATAGCAGAAACCGCCGCGTCCGTGTTCGACGATTTTGGTAAATAGAGCGTCATCTTCAAGAATAATTGGCTGCTTGGCGTGAATACTTAAATTTTCAAATGGTACAGATCGCAAGTGAGCAACTTGCAGTCCACATAATGTTTCGGCAGTCGGAGTAAGTGAGCCACGATATTTAATGCGTTTGAGATATGCCTTAACGTCCAAGCTACTTTCTCCCTATGATATTCATAACGCGTAAGTGCCGAACTTTCCATTTAAACCACAACGCATCAACTAGCAATTTTAATTAAAAGCCTAAACTTATGGCAGGCGACTAAAAAATTCGTTTTCTTCTCTTGAACACACTTATGAAAGCGAATATCAATTGCCGAAAGTAGCTTTAATATTTGTGAACACTTGGATCAACTTCATCGGACCAAGCGGTGATGCCGCCCTTGAGATTTTTTAAGCTTCCGGTAAATCCGGCGCGCTGCAGTTCTTCGATAGCTCGCGTGCTGCGTCCGCCGCCTCTGCAATGAAGGACTGTTTCACGCGAAGGGTCAATCTCGCTCATTCGCTTTGTAATCTCACCGATTGGTATTAATTTAGCATTCGGAATTTTGGCGAAATCATATTCTTTCTGTTCGCGGACATCAATAATTTGGACATCTTCTCCAGCATCCATTTTGTTTTTTAATTCGGTCGCGGTGATTTGTTCAATAGCCATCTTTTTCAAGTTTCTCCAAGTTTTAGAAGTATTTCGGACGTTTGCAGGTTTTCGGAAAGATCAGAAAGTCAAATACGCCCGGCAAGAATTGAACTTGCGACCTCACGGTTCGGAGCCGTGCGCTCTATCCCCTGAGCTACGGGCGCGTAAAAACATGCATTATCGCACAAAGCGAATTATCGCACAATAATCGTCTGCCGCTGCGGTTCAAAATGTTTAGGCGCGAGCTAGTCAATAAAAATGGGTTGCCCGCGCGGACAACCCAGAAAAGCATAAAGCAAATTTCTTTACTAACATGCAAGGAGGGAAACTTAAAAACTTTTGCGAAAAAGGTACGAGGCGCGAATAAAAAACGTGCGGCCGTTACGTTCAAAACGCGGTTCGAGCTGTCCGGTGTATGGCGAAAAGCCGTTGTAATTGAAATTATCGTTGTAGCCGACGTAAAATGCCGTTCCAGGATGCGGGTTCCAACCAGCGAGAATCTGCCCGCTCACGTTAGACGACAAACTATCGTAATCAATTCGCGTTCTGAGAAAGGTAAAGCGGGTGAATTGGTAAGTCGAGCGCAAAGTAAAAATGTTATCGTCAAACGCAATTTTGCCCGTATCATTGCGCCTTAACTTGCTCTTTGTATATTCAAGCGAGATGCGGAGCGGGTCAATCGGTTTGTATTCGCCGCCGACCTGTAAATCGAATTGTCGCCCTTTACCGGGATTTTGCTGAGGTGGCCGCGGTTCGTCGTCTCTATTAGCTGTCCCGGCTAAATAGCGGCTTAAAAAATCGTCGTAAGTTAACAAGTAATCTGCATATCCGGGACTGACGCGCTGATATCTGGTTCCCAAACCGTTTCTGAAACCGTTCCCAAAATCGTAATCAAACGAATTTAAAATAGTTCCGACGAAACCGTACAGCGAAAGCTGCTTGTTAACGGTTTTATTAACGTTGATGCTGCCGTAAGGTTGGTATGCCGAGCGCTCTGGCGAGCCTGAGAATGCGCCGTCCTGATTTCTCAAAACTGTGTGAACACGTTTTGGCCCAAATTCTCCTTCAAACAGTCGCTCATAACCAACACCAAATTCGGCGTTGATAAAAGTATTGCCTTGCAATGCGAACTGAAAGTTATTGCCGAGCAAACTATCTTGCGAATGTCCCTGCCAATCGTAATTCATGCGAGCAAACTGTCGCCAATCAACACTGATCAGCCGAGCTTTCGGTTTTGGCTCCCTGCTGAAACGGTTAAATAAAAATACGTTGTTGGTGTTCGTGCGGCGCGTAAATCCAGCGTCCGCGCGATAATCCTGAGAACGCCCGATAGCTTCAATAAACCAGCCGTGATGTTTCGTAGTGTAGTCTAAATTAAAATAGTATCCGACGCCGTTGCCATTGCGATATCGCACATTATCCTCTTCAGGATCGTAAAACCGGCGCCGCGAATGACTGCCGGCAACTTGAAACTGCATTGTTGTTTGATCGCCGAATTTGAATTTGCCGTCAACACCGCTTAAAAAATTGCGCTGACGCGGAAACACACGCATTGTGCCAAAAAATCCGATGTTATTTTCTTTGCCAAAATCTCGTTTGACGCGGACAACACTGAAAAGCGCGTTTTTGTCCAGAAATTCCTGGCTTGGACGAAAAATCGGATCGGCGCGCTCTTCTTCAGAATAATTACCGGGTGCGTTATCCGAAGCGGCAAGCAAACCGAAAGATATTTTGCCGATTTTGCCAGTCAGTTTTGCGGCCAGGTCAGGGTCAACAATTGTCCGCGAATAGAAAACCTGGAGCGGCGTGTTGAAAATGTCGGCACCTTCGAGAAAAAATGGACGTTTCTCTTGAAAGAAAATGGGAAAACGTTGATTGGCTAAAACAACCGGAGCATCCGCTTCGATTTCAGCAAAATCCGGGTTGTAAGCCGCATCCAGCGTGACGTTTGGCGTGATGTTTAATTTTAAATTAACGCCGATGTCTTGTTTGATGCCATCGTTGCGAAAACGCCCGGGGTCCAGAATTGCTCCAATCGGTTGCGCTGCAACGTTCGATTCGAAAAACGTGCGCTTTCGATTACCGCTTTCGGAAACGGTGATTGACGGCACAATTTCGAGCGTTCGTTCGACTTTGATATTGTCAAGCCCGGTAATTTTTCCTTCCTGCACGAGCCAGCTCGACATATTTTGGTCGCGCGGCATCCATGAATCAAATTCATCATTAAAGCGATCAATGTTGCGCGAAACATGAATGCCCCACATTTTGCCTTTTCCGGCGCTGTAACGGAGTGATTTAAACGGTACTTTGACTTCGAGCGTCCAACCGTCCGAGACAATAATTCCTTTGGATTCCATTACAATGTCAACCGAAAAATCCGGACCGTTGTTGCTGCCTTCAGTATAAATGCCGTCCTGCTGAACTCCGAGCGGATTAAAACCTAAAACATAAGCGCGGCGCTGATCGTCATATGTGTCTAAATGAACGCGAACATTGTCTTCGCCAAAAACCGCATCGCGCTTTGCAACTGTGGCGCGAATTTTATCCGGCTCGTCATAACAGTAAAACGCCATGTACAGATTTTCTGCGTCGTAGGCGAGATAGGCGACGGTCGGTTTTGACGGTGCAATGTTATCGCCCGGCGAAGTTTGATAAAAATCTTTAAAAACCGCAGCGTGTTTCCACACTTCATCATCCAATTTGCCATCAATGACCGGCGGGGTCTCAAGTCGCGGAATGTTAACGGGCAGCAGTTTTTCGGGCGTTATTGTTTCGCGAAAACGCGTACTGACGTTGACTGCAGATTTAACCGCTTTGCCGTCTTTTTTACCGGATTTGTCTGTTTTGCCGGTTTTTTCTATATTGGATGTTTTTTCGGGGGTCGGCGAGACATCTGGTTTTGATTCAACTTTCTTCTCCTCAATGGTTGGCGAAGGAGCGTAATTATCAGCGCTTGTTTCTGTCTTAGTCGCTGTTTGAGCATACGAGTTAACAGTAAATATAAATGCAATGAGCAAAAAGAGGGTGCTTTTCATAAATCCTCGCTCAAAAAAAAGTTTTTAAAATTTCTTAATGTTGGCAATGCTAAAAGGTAACTTAAGCCACCTTTTAGCACGGCTGATTCACTAAAAGGTTTCAAATTTAAGTTATTTTAGGAATAAATTTCGTCGTCCTGATCAAATTGAATCTGATTATTGCGCGTGACGCGAACACTGCTGAGACTGCGAACAAATATTTTTCCATCGTTTGTTTTTAGGTTGTATTTTTTTGCGCCTGCGTCTTTCCCGCCAATCCGCCAAACGTTTTTCACAGCATCCTTTACCGGAGAGATGGAGATGTTCAAATCGTCAAAACAAATGTCTTTGGTTGAAGACTCAATTTCAGCGCTTGTCTCATCGCTGACAGTAAGAGAAGTTGTGCCGTCTGCACTATCGGTATTGAGGCTTGAAAAATTACCTTCGAGACCAATATCGCCGCTCAGTGTTTTTACTTCAGTCGCGCCTTCAAAACCGATCACGCGGACTCTGCCGTTGTCTGTTCGGACACTCAAATTGCCGCCCGCATCGCGCACGTCAACCGATTCTTCGCCGCCATCAAGATTTAATTTGCCTTTGACGCCTTCGACGCGAATTTGCTCGTTTGAAGTAACGCGTAAATTGCAATTGCGCGGAACATTAATTTCAAGACGATAATTAGCAGCGTCCTTCGGAACAGTGATCGTCACGTCCGAACCTTTTTTTTCAAAATTAACCGTGGCTTGAGCGGGTTCGTTTCGATTGGCTGCTCGGCGAGCGATGGCGTAAGAAACTTCGGCGCGCTCCCATCCGCGAATACTAACTCTGCCGCCGTGCGCGTCAATCGTGACTTTCGGGGTGCCTTCGACCGGGACGGTTTTAGTTTCACGCTCGTTCATCGGAGCAAAGGATGAATCTGCGTTCCAGGAAAACGCACGGGCATCAGCCATTTCGCGACGAGCTTTCGCCATTTCGCGACGGGCTTCCGCCAATCCTTCTTGAATTTGGCGGTTTAATTCTTTTTGATCAATTTTGATATGTGCCGTCACTTTTGTTGCTTCGGTCACAGATTTGCGAATTTCCTCACGAGTCTGCTCGTCAATAATTTCACCGGGCGGCAGAACTGCTTCTGGCGCGATTACCCCAACGCGAGGGACGCGAACCGGTTTCGGAGGTTTTGGCGTGCGGACGATCACTGCTGCAGTACCCTCGTCGTCATCATCCTCGTCATCGTCTTTATCGGAATCTTTGTTATCAAAATCTTTGCCTTTTGCCGGCAGGAGATTAGTGACTTGTTTCGGGCTGCGTCCGTCCTGTTTACGACGAATATTGATTGTGCCGTTGACTCCGTCGAGTCTAACCGTAATACTGCCATTGCCGAGTCTGCCGTAAAGATTGCGTCCAACATATTCGCCTTTGCGCACGGGAAGTCCGAAATCATTATTAATCGAACCGTTAACCGTGTCGGCTTTGAGAGTGGCTTCGATGTCCGAGGGCAGCTGCAAATCAATTTTGCCGTTAACCATCCCGATTTTGATCTCGCGAACATTTTCGAGACTTTCAAAATCGGCTTCGAGCGTTCCGTTGACCGAAGAGAGGTTAATTGTCCCGCGTAAATTGCTCGCGTTGATTCTGCCGTTAACGGTCGAGGCTTTGATAAAATCGGTCATCCCTCCGAGCGTGATATTGCCATTGACGGTTTCAACTTCATCGAGCCGGGCAGTACGCGGAAGCGTCAATTTGTAATCAACTCGAGCCTCACGACAGCGATTGCCATTGTTCCAACCTTTACCATAATTTTCTTTTTGAAAGTCGGTCTCAATTTGCAGCGAACTTGGATTAGAATCAATGTTGATATCAATTTGATAAGGTTTATCGCAATCAACATTTTTTACGGCTTCGACGCGAGCTTCGGGTTTGTCCCATGCTTCTATCACGACTGTCCCGTTGATGTTGTTGAGACTAACTCTTCCGTTGGCATTAAGCGGGTAAGTTTGATCAATTCGATCCTGCTGCGGCGCTGCCGGCATTGGCAGAGCCTCATTTTTTCCCCTAACTTTTTCGGCACGCATTTGGGGCGGCTGACTAGGCGCAGTGTTGATTGACGACGTTTCGCTTAAACTAATTGTCATCAGCCCGGCAACTATTACTGAAACTATCCAAGACATATTCTAATTCCTCTTTTGTTTGTATGATGGCGTTTTTGCTGGTCTCTGAAGGTAGAACACCATGAGCTAATAGTTTGTGACAAAATATTTTCCAGTTTTTTTTCGGCATAGAAAAAGAGCGAGAAGTTTCTCGCTCTTTTTTATCAATCTTCTTAAATTTCCACTTAAACAGTTTCGGCGATGGCTTTTTCAGCTTTTAGTTGAAAAGGCGCGGCTTCGTTAACATAGGTCAACCATTTGGCGCCGAACGGGGCTGGACGTCTTCCCTCGGTAATGGCAAAAAACGCTTCTTGAATTTGGTGCGTAATTTCACCGCGTTTCCCTGACCCAATGGTAATTTTGTCAACCGAGCGAATTGGCGTGATTTCGGCGGCAGTGCCGCTAAAGAAAAGCTCGTCGGCAAGATAAAGCGCCGCCCGCTGCATCACGCTTTCGACTACGGGGATGCCAAGTTCTTTGGCAATCTCAATTGCGCTGTCGCGCGTGATACCGGGCAGCACGGACGAGGCGAGCGGCGGAGTCACGAGTTTGCCGTTAATCACCGCAAACAAATTTTCCCCGCTGCCTTCCGAAACGTAACCTCTATCATCAAGCGCGATACCTTCCGAATAACCGTTTAAAATGGCTTCCATTTTGATCAGCTGCGAGTTCATGTAATTAGCGCCAGCCTTCGCCATCGGCGGCAAAGTGTTTGAAGTAATTCGCGTCCAGCTTGAGACGCACACGTCAACACCGGCTTCCAAGGCTTCTTCGCCAAGGTATTTGCCCCAATCCCAAGCGGCAATATAACATTCCATCGGATTGTTAAACGGATTAACTCCGAAAGATGGTTTTAGTTCGTCCAAACCGCGAAATAACACGGGGCGCAGATAACATTGTTTCAATCCGCTTCTGCCAACAAGTTCAACCGTCGCATTGCAAAGTCCTTCGATTGTTAACGCATTATCCATCCGGTAGATTTTTGCTGAGTTAAGCAGCCGCTTCATATGCTCGGCGAGCCGAAACACGGCCGGACCCTGCTCCGTAGCGTAGCAGCGAATCCCTTCAAAAACGCTCGAACCGTAATGAATAGCGTGCGTCATGACGTGGACGCGAGCATCATCCCAAGCAATAAATTCACCGTTGCGCCAAATTTCTCCGCCGATTTGCAAATTCTTCACATCCTTTGCCTGACCGTTATTTGCTGACATTGTTTTATCTCCTGAAACTTATTACTAGATTCAAATAATTTATGGAAGCCAAACAGTTATTCTACGAAAAATCCGGGAGTTTGAGAAATCCCGGATTTTTGCCATAAAAAAGGCGGGTTGTGAAACCCGCCCCTGACAATTAATTTTGTCTTAGAGAATTTGCAACCGAGGTGCAGTGTCATCCAACCGGCTGGCAGCGCCGCCGGTCGTTGTCACAATAATCGGGACATCGCCTGCTCCGTTTAAAGCGGCAGGCAGGAGAAAATCAATTGAATAAACGCCCGGCTGTTCGGTTTCGACCGCGCCGGTCAAAATCTGCGCTCCGGTAATTGTTTGATCCCGGATTCTGATATTAAAGTCGCTGGCATTAAGCCCGCGCACTCCGGTTAGAAACAGCCTCAGCCTGGTCGGGGCATTGCCGTATGGTCGCCGCCTGATAGTTCGAATAAAAAACGGCTCTGCCAATAATATCGGCTCGTTCGTAGAATTGACGATTTGCGCCCGCCCGCCCGGACCTGGAATCGGATCTTTATTAAAAACGTCGGGTTGTGCGGCAACGATATTGAGCGTATTGCGCGAAATCCGTCCATTATCATTGACGGTAACTCTAAAAGTTCCGGTGCCAAGCGCTTTTGGAAGCACTACCTTAATCTCCCGTCTCTGGTAATCAATCGAATAAATACCGGCAGCCGCGCCTTCAAGATTAACAGTGACGCCCGCCAGCTCAATCGGCAGTTCAAATCTGCGCCCGGTGGTTGACGCGCCGGAAGCGACGATAGCGTTGCGCGGACGCGTGTAATTGAGCCGAATAATCGCGACCGCCCCGCGCGAAAGTGCTGGCACAGCGCTCGGCGTAATCGGGGTCGGAGTTGGCACTGGAGAGCCTGATGGCGTTGGCGTCGGCGATGGTGACGGAATTGGCGCAGGCGACCCGACGGGGCGTGCGCTCGCGCCGGAGGCAAACGACAAACCGCCAGCGTTTGTCGTTGTCAATGCGGTTGGCGAAATCAGGTAAAATCCTTCAAAACCGCCATCATTATTTTCGCCGCCAAGTTCACTGGCAAGATTAAAAGTAATACGCTGTCGCGTGTTTGAGGTAAAGGGCTGAACGTCCGAAAAAGTTAGCGTCGGAATCCGCGTCAGCCTCGATAACGAAACGGTTGCCGTCGTCGCATTGCCCGGAGCGTTATCGAGCGGGGTCGCATAAACCTGAACCGGACGATTAGCGATCGGGTTCAAGCCGTCGGTCGCCGTCGCGGGAATTGTCCCGTCGGCGCGATAATTAATTCGCGAACTGAAAGTCAGGCTCGTTGCCGCGCCGTTTATGTAATCGGTAAATGTCGGATAACGACGGAAATCACCGCCCGACACAGCAGTGTCTTCAAAACTTCGAACACCATATTGCCGATAATTCGAAGTGGCTGGAGCGGGCGGAGTGCTCGGAGTCGGCGCGGCATCGTAAACAAAAAGCGCGTAGCCGGTTTGAACCGTTCCGGTCGCGTCGCCCGGATTGTTGCTCAGGGATTCAAAAGCGATAAAACGTCCATCGCGACTGATGCGTTTGCCATAGCTAAAAATGTTGACTGTATCTTCGGGTGTGGAGCGCGCGGTTTTCGTGAGCTGCACTTGACGTTCGGTCGCAGTCCCGTTTGGTTCACCCGCAGCGTCCAAATTAGCATAAAAAACTTCCAGATTAACATCGCCGTTTGTTCCGCCGTCAGCTCCGCGAACCGGATTAACCGCCGTCGAAGCAAACGCGACGCGTCGTCCGTCGCCTGAAATCGAAGGATTGAAATTGTAAACCTGGTTAATGATGTCGCCGGGAGCAGTTTTCGTAATTTGCCTGGTTTTATTAGTGGCAGCGTCTTTGAGGTAAACGAAAATTTCTCGGTTAATATCGTCGTTACCGTTGTTATCATTCGTAGAAATACTATTTGCCGCCACTAAATCACGATTGGAAACAAAGGCGACGACCGAGCCATCATCATTAATTGCGGGCAAAGTGTTGTCGGGGCGAACAATCGGGGCTTGCGCGGCAGTGCCGGGAAGCGGCGGCAGCGTTTGCGGAGAATTGGTGGCTTGCGTAAACGTTCCGGCTGCCAAATCCGTCAAAGGTAAATCCACACCGCTCGATAAATCAACTGCCGTGACAGAGGGAATTTGATAAAGAAAAATCTCTAAATTACCGTCCGCCTGCAAAGCCGTGAGCGTCGGGCGAATTGCATTCGTTCCATCGGTGCCCACGTTACAATCTGTTACGGTAGCTGTTGGCACGCACAGATTTCCGTTGAAAAATGCCGGATTGGTATTTCCCGCAACGGTAGAATATGCGTTTGAGGCAAAAGCGAGATAGCGTCCGTCGTTGCTGATAACTGGGTTTGTGTTAACGACATTAACCTGAGTGTTGTCACTCGTAACGGTGGAGCCAGTCACGTTTTTGAGAGAACTTTTTGTGTTTGTAATTTGAAAAATACGACGTTGCCCGTAATCAAACAAAAAGATTTCAAAATTGCCGTCCGTATTATTGCGTCCGGGTTGTAAAAGTTGACCCGTAATTTCGAACTGGTCTTGCCTGCCTTGTGTCGCGAGGTCACCGTTTGATTCGAGAACTACGAATCTACCATCACCGCTGACACCGCGGACGAAAACGGCCGCCGAAGTTGAGGTAAATTGACCGACGACTGATTCAACCTGCGCTAAAGCGCGGGTCGTCACCGAAAAAAATGCCGCCAATATAAGTGCGACCGAAAATAAAAGACGAAGTAAAAACTTCACAAAATCCTCCAAACGGAATGTTGCTGCTGGATAAGCTAGAATTTTAGGAAACTGCCGAATTCTTGATGCGGCTCATCTGTATGAAAGTTGCATTTTAAGGTTTCAGGAAGGAAAGTGCAAAGTGCAAAGTGCTCCGCTAGTGCAAAACGCAAACTGCAGAGTGCAAAGTTAATGAGAAATTTGGTTTCTACTTTGCACTTTGCACTATAAACTTTGCATTAATCTGCGCAAAGTATTTGTGCGGCAAGCAGAGGAATCATAATTTCGTGATGTCCGGTAATGGAAAATCCGCGTCCGGCTCCGTTTGCCGTTGGTCGCCGGACAACATTGGTCTGCGGTCGGTAATGCTGAATAAAATCGAAATTAGCAGTTGTAAAATCGGTAAGAGGATAACCTAAATTTCGCACGACCGTGACGGCTTTTAAAAAAATCTCGGGCAAAATGACTGCCGAACCTAAGTTTAGATAAACGCCGCCGCCATCGAGTTCTCGCACAATTGAACAAAACAGCTTGAAATCGGTGTGCGAAGTTGCGCCTAAAGCCGCGCCGTCACACGAGGCATGAAAATGTCCGATGTCCGCTCCGATAGCGAGATGTGCGGTAAACGGAATTTGATTTTGATAAGTTTGGCAGAGCAGTGAAAATTCAGCGTGCGGCGGGTTTTGAGCGATGATTTCTCTGCCCATCGCTTCGCCAAGCCCCAAGCCATCTTTCATTCCGCTTTTCGCTGCCGCGTTTAAAATTTCACCGGTCTCTTTTGCGGCACCGAAATCGCCGCTCCCGAGTGTCGCATCCACATCTTCGCTGGTAAATCCGACCAGCGCAATTTCCGTATCATGAACCAGCACCGAACCGTTTGAGACAATTGCTGAAACAAATCCTCGCTTTAATAAATCAATTAAAATCGGCGCTACGCCTGTTTTGATAATGTGACCGCCGATGCCCCAGACAATCGGCTTACGCAAATCTTTGGCGCGCCTGATCTGCGCCGCAATTTCGCGCAAAGATTTGACTGCTAAAATGTTCGGCAGTTTGTCGAGGAATGTTTTGAGCGAGTCCGCTGCGCCAACAACTTGTGAAAAATCTTTAAGGGTAACTTTGCTCGGACGCGAAGCTAATTCGTAGGTGTTGATTTTTTCCAAATCAATTGGTTTGAGGTTTTCGTAAATTGACATCGTTTTTCTCTGCTGACAGGCTTTCCCAATATCCAAATTATTGTTTTAATCATCCTAGAAGGCGAAAAAGAGATGATAACTCAAAAAATTTCCTACATGAATCTGCCAAACTGTTTGAGGCTTTCAAACAATGATGTTGAGCTGATTGTAACAACCGATGTCGGACCACGCATTTTGCGGTACGCGCTGGGCGCAAGCGGCGAAAATATTTTGGGCGAACACCCGGACGCCGCTGTTCAGACGCGGCTCGGCGAATGGAAACCTTACGGCGGACATCGTTTATGGATTGCCCCCGAAAATATGCCGAACTCTTACGTCCCGGATAATTCGCCCGTCAACTATTTTATTGACGAACCGCAAAACTCAGTTCGTTTACTGCAGTCCTTTGAACCTGCGACGAAAACTCAAAAAGAGATTACCATCACGCTTGACGAGCGCGGCGGGAGCGGAGTCGAGATAAAACACCGGATTACAAATCTTGGCGAAGCCGAGACAGAATTTGCAGCGTGGGCTTTGACGATT
>JBDTZD010000033.1:0-8405 GCA_040005335.1 Pyrinomonadaceae bacterium
TGCTACCGAATTTGGAGACATAGATATAAAATTAGCGCGGGTTGATGGAAAAGTGCTTAAATTTGCTCCGGAGTACGAACAATGCCGCAACGCCGCCATAAAATTCAATGTCCCTCTTCGAGAGGTCAAATCTGCCGCTCGAAAGGCTTTTGAAGAAATTAAAAGATAAAAAGGCTCACAATTTGTGAGCCTTTTTATCTTTTAATTTGAGCCAAATAATTATCTGGTTTGAACACGTATCTCACGTCCGGCGGCCAGCGGAGTGCTAGGCAATACGCCATTTAAACGAGCGATTTCGACGGCGTTAAACCCGTAGCGAGAAGCAATCTTTTCAACTGTATCGCCTTCTTTTGCCGTAACTTTAGTCAAAGCTTTTTGCGTGGTCGGTGTAATACTGCCGCTCGCACGAACATAACCGGTTTTGGCAATCATGTTTGGAACCACTATTTTACTGGCTTTGGTAAAATCAACGCCGTTATTCATGGCTTGAATTTGTTCGACTGTCGCTCCGGTGCGGTTGGCAAACGATTGAATATCTTCACCTCTCCCGATGGTTGCAACCGCTGCCGAACTGCGCGAGTTTGCCGGAACGCGGCGCAAGACTGCGACCAGTTGATTAGATTTACCTGCCGGAACGTTTAAAATGTATGCTTCGGGCGGAGTCATGTTTTGCCGCAAATCAGGATTTAGATATCGCAGAACGTCAACACTAGTATCGGTTGCCTGCGCGATCAAACTCAAATTCGTGGCGGTCGGAACGCGCACACGGTCATAGAAAAGCGGCGGCATCGGACGGACGTTGCCAAATCCGTAACGATCCGGGCTGTTTGCAATCAGAATCGTCGCTAAAATATTTGGGACATAATTACGAGTTTCCTGCGGTAGATAAGGATAAGCTGCCCAGAAGTTAGCAGATCCGGCGCGCGAGATTGCGCGGTCAACATTACCTTCGCCGGAATTATAACCGGCCATTGCCAGCTCCCAATTACCATTATAGCGATTTGCTAAAAATTTAAGATATTTTGCCGACGCACGGGTGGCTTTTTCGTAGTTATGTCGTTCGTCTAGATAAGCAGTTTGACGCAAACCGTAGCGCGAGCCGGTGCCGGGAATAAATTGCCATAAACCCGAAGCTGCCGCCCATGAACGCGCCCATGGTTTCCAAGCGCTTTCAACTTGACCCAGCCAAACAATATTTTCAGGAACGCCTTCTTCGCGGAAAATTCGCCGAGCCATTCTGGTAAATTGACCGGAACGATTCAAGCCAATTTCCATTGTTGAACGCCCACGCCCTTGATAATAATTAATAAATTCCTGAACTTTAGTCGTCATCTGAAAACCAAAACCGAGCGAACCGCGCGCGACGGCAGTTTCAGCGTACCTAAACTGCTCTTGAGCCACTGGCGTATCAACGTTTTGTTCTTCCGGGGTCAACTGGAGTTTTGCCAGTTCATCGAGCGGTGAGGCTTCAAATTTTTGTTCAGAGAAACCAATTTGCGGTAGAGCGTCGGCTGGCTGCGAAGTTGCTGTTGCAACCAGGTCGGTTGATTTGACCGGTTGTTGTAAGCTTGGCATATTTGGCACTTCAAGCTTGTAAATCTTGTCAATAAGTTCGGCGTAATAAGCATTCAATTTTGGAAATGCGCGAACAGAAACGCCTGACATTAAAATTACTTCAACCGATTTATCAAATTTTCCGCGGGCTTCAGAGTAACTCTTATCACGCAATTGAGCTTCACCTTCGTGAAAAAGTACATCGGCTTGATTAATAAGTTTGTTAACGCGTTCATCTTGTTCAGGAACCAGTGTCGGCGTATTACGATAACCGGAATTATTTATTTGCGTCTGGGCGTTTAAGACAAACCCCGATGCCAGAAAAATAGTTGTTAAAAGCGTACAAAAAAGCACACGGGTAAGATTAGTTTTCATTAGTTCGATTTTTATGATTCCTTGAATAAAGTTGGCGAATGAACATTTGAGAAACTTGCAGCTTGCCCGTACACAAACCGCCGTTTTAAAAAGTTTTCCTAATCACAAACGCCCGATGCAAGAAAAAGTTTCAATAAGTCAACTTTTGAGCTTCATTGTTAATTAGACGCTCGAAGGTCAAACTATGTTTAAAATATCACAGAAACTGAATTTTAAGTTGAAATTTATAATATAAGACAATAAAAAAGGCTTTTCTCAACATCATATCCCTATATGAAGGATGATAATTGTTATCCGAATGTTGCATTAAAAATAGCTTTTTTACCTTAAGCTAACTAATTAAATGCCTGGTTTCAGCCGACACTAACAACATTGCAACGGTTAAAAACAGAATCAGTGTTTTTAATCAAAAACACTGATTCTGTTTTCTTCAATTTGCAGTATTTGCTGCACTTCGCGTCGTTCTCGGATTGCTCGTCGGGATTGAAGCGGGCTCGCTTTTTTCACGCAGAGCTTCACGAAAAACTTGCCTGACGTTATCAACAAAAACAAATTTTAAATCGTTTAACACCTCTTTTGGCAAATCGTCCAAGTCGCGTTTGTTAAGGGCAGGCAAAATCACTGTTTTAACTCGCGCCCGGCGTGCCGCCAAAACTTTTTCTTTGACTCCGCCGACCGGCAAAACATTTCCGCGCAAAGTTATTTCGCCGGTCATCGCCACATCTTTGCGAATTTCTCGCCTTGCTAACACCGAAACCAGCGTGGTTGCCATTGTTACGCCGGCTGAAGGTCCGTCTTTTGGAATAGCGCCTTCGGGAATGTGTATATGAAGATCGTATTTCTCAAAATCTTCTTCGGCAATGCCTAATTCACCAGCGCGGGATTTAGCATATGAAAGCGCCGCCTGCGCTGATTCTTTCATGACATCGCCAAGTTGTCCGGTCAAAGTCAATACACCGCCTTTGCCGCGCATCCTGAGAGCTTCAATAAAGAGCACGTCACCGCCGACCGCCGTCCACGCTAAACCGGTTGCTACGCCGATGGAATCCTGTTTCAAAACCTCGTCGGGAAAAACCTTTGGTGCACGCAGAAACTCATGTAAATTTTTAGTCGTGACTTTAACTTGGGTGAAATCGTCCTCAAGTTCGGCTTTGCGGCGGGCGACCTTGCGGCAAATCGCGCCGATTTCGCGTTCCAATTGTCGCAAACCGGCTTCTTGCGTGTACTGCCCAATAATTGACTGCAAAGCTGTTTTAGCAATCGTCATGTCTTCTGCCGTAACACCGGTTTCATCCATCTGTTTCGGAATCAAATGGCGGCGGGCAATTTCGAGTTTTTCTTCCTCAGTGTACCCCGCCAGGCTGATTACTTCCATCCGGTCTCGAAGGGCAGGCTGAATGGTATCGAGCATGTTTGCAGTCGTCATAAAGAGCACGTTTGATAAGTCAAACGTGACTCCTAAATAATTGTCGCGGAACGAGTTGTTTTGTTCGGGATCGAGAACTTCGAGCATCGCTGAAGACGGATCACCGCGATAATCCGAACTAAGTTTATCAACCTCATCAAACAGAAGAAGCGGGTTGCTGGTTCCGGCTTGTTGAATCGCTTGCAAAATTCTGCCTGGCATTGCGCCAACATAAGTGCGCCGATGCCCGCGAATTTCGGCTTCGTCGTGAACGCCGCCGAGGGAAAGGCGGACAAATTTTCTATCTAATGCCCGCGCAATCGAGCGTCCAAGCGAGGTTTTCCCAACTCCCGGCGGTCCGACGAGGCAGAGTATCGAACCCTTTGGTTTTTCTTTTAATTTGCGAACGGCGAGAGCTTCGATAATGCGTTCTTTGACGCGTTCTAGACCGAAATGATCTTCGTCCAAAATTTTCTGAGCGTGTTTGAGATTAAGATTATCTGCTGACGTTTTTGACCAAGGCAACTCGGTCATAATGTCGAGCCAGTTTCGCAAAGTCGCAGTTTCTGCTGCGTCCGGGTGCATTCTTTCAAGCTTTTTCAACTGTCTCAAGGCTTCGGTTTCAGCATGCTCGGGCATCAAGCATTGCTCGATTTTCTCTCGATACATTTGGATTTCTTCAGCCAACTCATTGCCTTCGCCAAGTTCACCCTGAATCGTTTTTAGCTGTTGCCGGAGGTAAAACTCTCGCTGAGTCCGGTCCATGTCTGAGCGGGCTTGCGAGTTGATTTCGTTTTGAACCGTTAAAATCTCGACTTCTTTGCTGAGCAATTCATTAACGCGGCGTAATCTATCGGTCGGATCTGAAATATTCAGAACGCTTTGCGCGTCTTCAACTTTTAAATCCAAATTCGAAGCCGACAAGTCCGCCAGTCGTCCGGCATCTTCAAGATTTGAAATGATTGCCAAAACTTCCGGGGAAACGTTTTTGCCGAGTTCCGTAGCTCTTTCCATATTCGCGCGGACGTTGCGAATCAGGGCTTCCAGTTCGAGCGTATTATTAACATCTTCGGGTTCGGCGATCACGTTAATGTTAGCTTTGAGATAATCGCCGGCGCTGACCGCTGAATTGATTTCGGCGCGAGTTAAGCCCTGCACTAAAATTCGGACGCGACCATCCGGTAACTTCAGCATTCGCATAATAACGGCGACAGTCCCGATTTTATACAAATCTTCGTAACGAGGTTCTTCTTTGTCCAAATCCTTTTGAGAAACAAGCAAAATCAGCCGATTTTCAGTTAAAGATTCGTCAACAGCCCGAATCGAACGATCGCGCGAGACAAACAAAGGGACGATCATAAACGGATAAATTACGATATCGCGCAGAGGCAAAACCGGCAGTTCGCTCGGAATACTGATTTGCGGCTCACCTAAATCAGCCGCATCAAATTTCTCAGAAAAATCTTCGTTGATTTCTTCCATATAAATTATGTTACATGGAAAACTCGAAAAGTTGAAACAGAGGAACTTTTAGGAAAAGCGTTTGGGCAAGACACCCGACCGCTCTCATTTTACACTGAGAACGGTTTTTGGATGATAAGGAAACAAAGCGGGGTAAATCTACATTTGAAATTGAGGGAGACCTAAAGTGGTTGATTTTCACCTTCAGGGACGCGAGTTTTTTTCTTATAAGCGCGGCGCATCGTGGTTTTTGGTTTAGGAATTGGTTTGACGGATTCGCGCGCCCGAACAAGATGCTTTAACTCGCTCATGAATTCCGTCACATCCTCAAATTCGAGATACACCGAAGCAAAGCGAACATAAGCAACCTTATCAAGTTCTTTGAGCCGTCGCATAATGATTTCGCCGACTTTCCCCGTCGGACGTTCACGTTCTGAAGATTCTTGAACGTATTTTTCCACCGCATTAACTACGCCTTCAAGCTTAGCGGCTGGAATCGGGCGTTTTTCGCAAGCTCTCATAATTCCCGCCATTACTTTGTTGCGGTCAAAAGGCTCGCGTCTTCCATCTTTTTTGACGACCATGTACGGAATTTCATCAATTCGTTCGTAAGATGTAAAACGCCTGGTGCAATGCAGACATTCTCGACGGCGGCGAATAGAATTACCGTCACGAGCTTCACGTGAATCAACTACGCGGTCTTCAATATGTCCGCAAAAAGGGCATTTCATAAATAATTAAGATTAAAAATTAAAAATGCAAAAATAACGTATTCGAGAAAAATTAGTGCGCCGTTGAATGAGTAAAATCTTTTTCCTCAACCTTTAGTTTTTCATTTTGAATTTTTAATTGGACATCTGTCGTGGGTTCATCTGAAATAACCAATGAACGCAATTTTTCCCAAGTAATATCACCATGCAGGAAATAATAAAAACCGAACACAAGGGCAGGTGCAAAGTAAACTAAGTGCATAACGATGGCGACTGCCGCCGCGTCGTCACGATTGACGCCTAAGGACATTAGTGCGCTCGCTGTCACGGCGTGGAATGCTCCGGCTGCGCCGCCCGGAGTCGGAACGAGCGATCCGAGAGAAGCTGCGCCCATTACGAAGAGCGCATCGCTAAATGAGAGCTGCAATCCAAAAGCGCTAATCACCAGCCAGGTTGGAAGCGAAATTGCAAACCATAATGTAATTGTCCACATCACTGTCAAAGCCAGTTCGCGTGGGTTTCGCAAAACCTGAAGTGATGCTGAAAGGTGATTTAAAATGCTGATAAAAATTGCCGTCAACCGATTTGGCAAAGGCATTTTTCCTAAAATGTCTTTGGTTTTGGCAATAATCGGCGCTGAAAAATGTTGGAAAATAAAAAGCGCAGTAATACCTAATACTGTTCCCGCTAAAATTAAAATACCGGCGCGATTGACTGCCGCAAATTCGGCTTCGCGCCCGACTGGCGCGCGAAACCATAAAAAGTTAATCGCAAAAACCAAGGCAATAGCGACCAAATCACAAATTCGTTCAACTCCGATAGTCACGAGGGCGGCAGAAGGGCGCACCCGTTTATCGCGCATCGGCAGCCAGAGAGGGCGAACAACTTCAGCAGCGCGCCCAAAAAGAAAAACGGCTGCAAAACCGACGGTCGTCGTAGCAAAAAGCTCACGTAAACTCGATTTGGTAATCGGAGACAGAAGCGTTTTCCAGCGAAACGCTCGCAGCAAATAACCAAGGCAAATAATCGCGGTCGCCAGAAAAAGCTGAAATGCGTTGGCCTTTCGCAAACTGCTCCAAACTTCAGTCCAATCAAGACTGCGGCCGAAAAACCAAAGAATTAAAATTGCTAGAAATGCTAGTGCAACAAATTTTATGTATCTATGCAAAATAAAACCCCGCAGAATAAAACTCTAATAAAACAGAAACTTTACAGCTTTGACTAAACAAATAAACAGTGTCAATTTTTATGTGTAAATGATGTCACACACAATATTTTGTGGCGTCAGAAAAGCCTACAACTTTTTTATTGGACAATCAAGATAAGTACAGCGGTTTCGGCGAACTTTAAGGCGGTCAGACATTTCCGCGAGCATTTTTCAGATATTTTTCGCGGAACATTTTCTACTGTTGTTTCGTAAGCCAAAATTGACAGGGCTTTTGCACCTTGATCGTTTCAAAGATAGACGAGTTGTGGAGAAACCGGAGAAGGTGATAGCAACAAAAGTGGCACTAGTTGAAAACGGCGCAGAATTGATTCGCAAATGTCGCGCAGGCGACGGCGCAGCTTGGGAACAAATCGTTTCGCTCTACTCACGCCGTATTTATAATCTGGCGTACCGTTTCACCTCTAGCCGCGAGGCGGCGGAGGATTTGACGCAGGAAGTTTTCGTGCGGATTTATCGCACCCTCGAGCAGTTCGATGCGAGGCAGGGCGATTTGCAAAATTGGTTGATGCGATTGGCGCGAAATCTAGTGATTGACGATTATCGCAAGCGCGTACGCAACCCACAAGATTCTCATGCCGAAGACGTGGATGAACACACTTTTCATTTGCATTCGGCAAATAATTCGGCACAAAAAGATTTGGAACGCCGCGAACTTTCTGCTCAAGTACAAGAGGGAATTGACAAACTCCCTTCAGATTTGCGGACATGCGTAATTTTGCGCGACATCGAAGAGTTGAGTTATCAGGAAATTGTAGATTTACTAAGAATTCCCGAAGGCACAGTTAAATCAAGAATCAACCGCGGACGTATCGAATTAGCCAAAATTTTAAGGAGAATGCGCGTCGTTGCCATGGGTTAAAGCAAAACCAAATGTCGCTACAAGTCAATACAAGGGGAACAGGGATGAAATGCTAGAAAATATGCTTTGTCATCAATTTGAAGAATTATTAACGGATTATTTAGACGGAAGCTTAAGGGGCGAAACGCACCGCGCCGTCGCCTCACATGCTTTGAGCTGTCCGGTTTGTCACACGCTTCTGAACGAAGTCAAAGCATCAATTCACGCTTGTCATAAAGCAGTCGCACCGAAACCGTCGCTCGATATGGAAGCGCGTATTTTGCAGATGACGATGCCTGAAACGGCGATGTCATGCGCCGAATTTGAAGAACTTTTGACAGACTATTTAGACGGGTTTTTACCTGCTTCTTTGTTTCATCGTTGGGAGCATCACTCCAGTTTATGTTCGCATTGTACAAACTTACCGGGCGAAGTTGTTCGCAGCATCGGCGCTTGTTACACATATAAATCCGACGAATTATCATTGCCGGAGGGTTTGCACCAACGCATCTTGCAAACTACGCTTGGGACAACAAATGCTGCGAAAGTCAAAATGTCTTTTGTTGAACATGTTAAGCAAAAACTTGAAAATGTTTTCAAACCAATTTACTCACCTGTCCTAACGCCTCAGTTTGCGAGCGTGGCAATGATGCTTTTAATGGCGTTCGTTGTTTTCTCAAACATGGGTTCGACGGACAATTCCATTGGCGGCGTTTACCAAAAAGGCTTGCAGCTCGCTGCCCAAACTTATGAGGAAAGCTCAAATGCAGTCGAAAACGGATTAAATTTGAATTCGTCGGGAGTTATACCGCCAACTAATAATGAAGGCAAGAG
>JBDTZD010000272.1:0-8392 GCA_040005335.1 Pyrinomonadaceae bacterium
TAGCCTGCTTGATAATAATAACGACATCTCTCGTTGTTCCGCAGATAGGTAAATCACAATCGCTCGCTCCGCGCAGCATTCGCAACGCAGAAATAAATGTTGTTTCGCAGCCAAATTCAGGACTGCAAGCGTTTGGTCAGCCTCACCTAAATCCCAAGGATTATTTACCGAATACTCTGACCGCGCCTGTTTTTAAAACCGAACAACTTTCGCCGCCAAAGCTCCCTCAGGTTATCGGCGCGACTTCAAATTTAATGGCTCTTAACTCAATGTTTATTCAGGAGAGCAAAGTTTTTGCCTACGATCTGACCCAAGCCGCAACATTCGGGCGGACTACCGCAATTAGCGGTGACACCGCCATAATGGTAGGTTCTAGTGATTCTGTCTATGTTTTTGTTCGAAGAATTAATGGCTGGCAACTTCAAACCAAATTACAATCCACAGACACGCATGATAAAGATACATTCGGTTTTAGTTTAGCCATTGACGGAGATACGATTGCCGTCGGAACGCCCTTTTATGAGCCTGACGGCAACACTAGCAGAAAAGGCGCGGTTTATATTTTTGTCCGTAATGGTCTCAATTGGACGCAGCAAGCTCGACTTTTAGCCAATGACGGCGCGGTATCTGATTTGTTTGGCAGAGGAGTCAGCATTTCAAACAACACAATTGTTGTCGGAGCCAACGGTGTAACAAATGGAGCTAATAGTTTTCAAGGAGCCGCATATGTATTTGTCCGCAACGGAACGAATTGGACACAACAAGCAAAATTACTCGCCAGTGATGGAGCAAGCGGGGATAGTTTTGGCGAAAACGTAGCTATTTCAGGTGAAACGGTCGCTGTTGGTTCAAAGTTAGCTGATGTTGGAGTCAATGCCAATCAGGGAGCCGCATATGTATTTGTCCGCAACGGAACGAATTGGACACAACAAGCCAAGCTTTTAGGAGACAATGGCGCGAATGTATATTTTGGCACGAGCGTCGGCGTTTCTGGGAACACGATTGTCGCTGGCGAGCCTAATTCAACCATTAATTCAGTTGTTGGTCAGGGAGCCGGATATGTTTTTGTCCGTAACGGAGCGAATTGGGCGCGCCAAGCTAAATTAATTGCCAATGATAATTTGAAGTATATTTTAGGCAAAAGTGTCGGTATTTCCGGTGAGCGAGTTATCATTGGTGGCGCTAACGCAACGATCAATAATAATCAGTCTCAAGGAACGGCTCTGTTGTACGAGCGCTCTGGCAACACTTGGGCGCTGACACAAAGATTATTAGCCAGTGACGGCGTCGCGCTGGACAGTTTTGGCGCGAGCGTTGGCATTTCGGGCGAAAACATTGTTGTTGGATCTCCCGGAGCTGACGTCCAAAATACGTTTAATGCCGGTGCAGCTTATTTATATACAACTAATCTAATAACGATTCCATCAGCCGTGCAATTCGGGTTGGCTGGCGACATTCCCGTTCCAGCAGATTATGATGGCGACGGCATCCCTGAGATAGCAGTGTTTCGCCCGTCAAACGGAGTTTGGTATTCCTTGTCAAGTTCTTCAAATAGCAGAAATTTCTCGGCAGTTCAATTTGGACTAGCTGGAGACGTTCCAGTGCCCGCTGATTACGATGGCGACGGGCGAGCCGATTACGCCGTTTTTCGTCCGTCGGGAGGTGACTGGTACATTCTCGGAAGCACTGCAGGTTTTTACGCCAAGCACTTTGGTTCTAACGGAGATAAGCCTGTGCCAGGGGATTATGATGGCGATGGTAAAGCTGATCTGGCGGTTTTTCGTCCGTCAAACGGAGTTTGGTATCGCGATTTAAGTTCAAACGTTCGTTAAAAGATAATTTTACTTTGCTAATATTAAGCAATGTAAATTTGATTAACATTAAGGGCTGGAGAGCAAGCTACATCCTTGCTCTCCAGCCCTTAATGCTTTTGTTAAACTCTCGTTAAATAAAAACTGCTTGACGCCAATTGTTATTTACGATTAAATTCTTGCCATCCCTGCTGTTCAAAAACAAAACAATTTTCAAGGAGGAGCGATCAATGTTGGCAGACTTTAAGACTTTCATTTTTCGCGGCAACGTCATTGATTTGGCGGTTGCCGTTATTATTGGTGCATCATTTACCAAAATTGTCACAACTTTGAGCGAAGGAATAATCTCGCCTTTTATCGGTTTAGCCACGGGCGGTATTGATTTTAAAGACAAGTTTTACGATTTGAGCGGCAAATGCGCCGCTATTGACGGGAAAGGCGTTGAACAATGTGTTAAGGATGGTCTGCCGCTCGTTCGTTACTGCGAACTTATCAATGATGTCATCAATTTTTTAATTGTTGCTCTGGTGGTTTTTTTGATTGTGCGGTGGGCTGGAAAATATTTGAGATTTATGGAAGCCGCGCCCGTTCCGCCAACCACGTCGGAAGTTTTGCTGGCGGAAATCCGCGACGAACTCAAAAGCAGACCGAAAGTTTAAATTCAATATCTGCGTTTACAAAATAAAGGGAGAGAAAATTTCTCTCCCTTTATTTTTTGGGTTTGACGTAATAAATCACGCCGCTGTAATCGTCAGTGAATAGAAACGATTTTTCGTCCAACCGCATAATGTCACAGGGACGCCCGAAAACTTTGCCGTTCTGCAAAAATCCACTCAAAAACTCTTGATTTTTTCCCCCTTTGCGAATGTGAATAATTTTATAGCCGTGTCAGATTTTTTTGTCGGTCGAACCGTGCAAAGCGACTAAAAATGAGTTTTTCAGATTCGCGTCCGTCGCGTTTTCGTCAAAATAATCAAAGCCGAGCGCCGAACTGTGGGCGGGGAAAAAAGCGGAGGACTGGGGAACGTTGCGGCAACCTGCGGAGCGCGGAAATTTTGGATCGGCGAAAACTCGACCGTTCGCTTGATAACATGAAGGCCAACCGTAATCCGCGCCGCTCTGAAGCGCATAAAAAGTTTCGTCCGGCTTGTTATTGCCTAAATGATCCGCCCCCTGGTTGGAAGCAAAAAGCGTGTCGCCGACAAATCTTAATCCAACGGCATTTCGCAAGCCTTTGGCAAAAAACCGACGGTCGCTGCCGTCCGGGTTCATCTCTAAAACGCTTGCCCGCACAGCTTCCTTTTCTTTGCAGGCGTTGCAGCTGGAACCGACTGAAACATAGATTTTACCGTTTGGCGAAACGGCAATTGTCCGCGTCAAATGCCAGCCGCCGTATTTATAGCTCAAACCGTAATCTGGAAACGTCGCCAACGTTTCAGGACGTTTATCGGTCGGCGCGGTCTCGCCGGGCGTAAATTTGTAACGCACTAATCTATCGCTCAAAGCTAGATAAAGCCAATTCTGTCCGTTTCCATCTTGATAAAACTGTACGCTGTTTGGATTTCTCAAATTGGTTAAATATGCAGTTACTTTGCCGAATTTGCCGGTTTCCGGGTTCCAGCTATCGAGAATATAAACCGTGCCTTTTTTATTATCAGCAAGATTGTACATGTCGGTGACAAAAATTCTGCCGTCAGGCGCTTTGGCGAAAAAACGAGCTCGCTTAAGCCCTTCGACGGCGGGCACGATTTCGTAATTTGCGGGCAATCTCAAACTAAAACTTTTGCCTGTTTTCAAAGTTATTTTGTGCGGCACAAGCTTCGGCTGAGCGTTGATAAAAAAACTAACAATCAGAATGATCAAAAACGATTGACAAAAACTTTTCATAAATTTAACTTGGCGTTTATGAATTACAAAGATTTTATTGTTCCGGAAGGCAAGCGAATCAAACTTGCCGATTACGACGCGAATTTTACCGGAAATTACGCAGATAAAGAAGCCGGTCTTGCCGATTTACAAAACAGCCGCGAAAAAATAATCAAGTTGCAAGAAGTGATGTACGCTCAAAACGTTCACGCGCTGCTTGTGGTCTTCCAAGCAATGGATGCAGCTGGCAAAGACAGCACCGTCAAGCACATTTTTGCGGGCATCAATCCGCAGGGCTTGCAAACCGCCGCTTTTAAACCGCCGACCGAAGAAGAATTAGATCACGATTTTCTTTGGAGAGCCTCTAAACTGCTGCCGGAGCGCGGTAAAATCGGACTATTCAGTCGGTCTTATTACGAAGAAGTTCTGGTTGTCCGCGTTCTTCCCGAAATCCTGCAATCCGCGCCACTGCCTGAAAAAATCAAAAGCGACAAGAAAATCTGGGAAAAGCGCCTTGCAGACATCCGTCATTTTGAAACCTATCTGACAAACAATGGCGTCTCGGTTTTGAAGTTTTTTATCAATATTTCAAAAGACGAGCAAAAGCAACAATTTATGGAGCGGATCGAAGATCCGGCGAAACACTGGAAATTTTCGTTTGGGGATTTAGCAGACCGCAGCCGTTGGGATGATTATATGCGCGCGTACGAAGCGGCATTTGAGGCGACAAGTACGCTAAACGCGCCATGGTACGTCGTGCCGGGAAACAAGCGTTGGTTTACCAGAGCTACAATCGCTCGGATTATCGCTGAAAAGCTCGAATCGTTAGATTTGAAATACCCGCAGGTGTCGGCGAAACAAAAACAGCAAATCGAAGAAGCGCGAAAAATGCTCGCTAACGAATAATGGTCAGAACCGTCCGCGAAAGTAGGCGATTGTTTTTGAATGAATATGGCGAAAGACGTTTCATATATCAATGATTATTACGACACGGATTTTCGCAAGCATCCTGAAAAGTATCGCATCGGGCGAGGTGAATTTGGCGTTTTAACGGCTGAACCTTATAAATCCGAAATTTTGCCGTATTGGAAATTCAAAACGCCGGAGATCGCCGAACAGTCTGCGAAGAAAATTTACGAACTTTATTTGAAATATCGCGAAAATAAAGAGTTTGTTGGAATGGATTTGGCAAGGAAATTTTTGGAAATGGGATTTACGCGGGCGAGGCGATACGCGAACCATCCTTCGGGCAGAAAGTACGAAACATCAAAAGACGGCAAAAAAATTGTGCGCCCGCAGGCCGCTGATGCTTTGACGAGCGAAAAGGCAAAATCAGCCGCAATCTTCAAAAAAATGCGCGACAAAGTAGCGGAAGATTCTATTTATCAAGAAATGCGCGAAAAGCACCGAGAAATTGAAAAAGAATCTGCTGAATAAACGAGTTAGAACCGCTTTGTAGAAACGAAGCAGTTTAAATTATCACTTTTGCCAGCCGCTCCTGCGCCACACTGGAGTTCTGACAAAACCTTTCCCGTATTCGTGCGTATAAAGCGGCTGAGTCGGAAAAGTTAAGCCTTCGCCAACGAAAATTGAGCAATCAAATTTAAGGAGAAAATCTATGCGTAAAATCTTGCTGGGAATTATTGGATTAATGTTTTTCGCATTGCCCGCCTCGGCACAAACTGCCGATGAAATCATCGCCAAATACGTTGCAAAGATTGGCGGAATGGATAAAATCCAAGCCATTAAAACAATGCGCCAAACCGGAAAGCTAACGGGCGGCGGTGGTTTCGAAGCTGTTATCGTGAGCGAAAACAAACGCCCGAACAAAAGCCGCCAGGAATTTTCGCTGCAGGGGCTAACCGCCGTTTCCGCTTATGATGGCGCGGACGGTTGGAGAATCAACCCGTTTCAGGGCAAAAAAGATGCGGAATCTTTAGGCGAAGATGAAATGAAAGCGCTGATTGACGAAACGGAATTTGACGACTCGCTCATCAATTATCAACAGCGCGGAAGCAAAGTCGAATACGTTGGAATGGACACGGTTGACGGCACAGACGTTTATAAGCTCAAAGCAACGCTCAAAAGCGGCACTGTCAAAACTTACTTTATGGACACGGATTATTTCGTGCCAATAAAAATCGAAACCAAACGTACGATTCGCGGCGCAGAACAAGAATCGGAAACGATTCTGGGCGATTATAAGGAAGTAGCCGGAGTTTACTTTCCGCATTCCTTTGAAAGCGGCGCGAAAGGCAGTCAGAACAAATCAAAAGTGACGATAGAAAAAATCGAAACCAACATACCGGTTGATGACAATCGTTTTATGAGACCGACGATAAAAACCGCAGCTCAACCGACCAAAACGCCGGAAGATATGAATGTTCCGAAAACAAAAGATAAAAAAACTGAAACGCCTAGCGGTGCGAAACCACCCGTGCAGAAATAAAACTTTCGAACAGTGAGGAATTGAAAATGACAAAAATAAAATCCCTATATTGGTTTTTAGCGGCGACAATCAGTTTTGTTTTAGCTGGGGGCGCGATTGCTCAAACCTCGCAGATCAAAGTTGACTCAGACACGATTTCCGGTTTGGGCGCCCGAAATATCGGGTCGGCGGCAATGAGCGGACGTATCGCGGCACTAGACGCCGTACAGGAAGGAAACCGTCTAACGATTTACGTCGGTTCGGCGTCGGGAGGCGTCTGGAAATCAACCAACGGCGGGACGACTTACAAACCGGTTTTTGACAAACAAGCGGTGCAATCAATCGGCGCCGTGACAATTGACCCGAAAAACCCAAAGACAATCTGGGTCGGGACGGGCGAGACTTGGACGCGCAATTCGGTGTCGGTCGGCGACGGCGTTTATAAATCAATTGACGGCGGTGATAATTGGACAAATCTAGGTTTGAAAGAATCGGAACGGATTGCCAAAATTCTGGTTGACCCAACCGATTCGAACAATGTTTATGTGTGCGCGACCGGGAAACTCTGGTCAGATTCGGATGAGCGGGGCGTTTATAAAACCGCTGACGGCGGCAAAACCTGGACAAAGGTTTTAAAGGGCGCAAACGCTTCGACCGGTTGCTCGATGATTTCAATGGATAAATCCAATCCAAAGACCTTATACGCCGGAATGTGGGATTTTCGGCGTCAAGGCTGGACGTTTCGCTCTGGGGGCGAGGGCGAAACCGCTGCTAGCGGCAGCGGATTGTTCAAAAGTACGGACAGCGGCGCAACCTGGACGGAACTTGATGAAAAGTCTGCCAAAGGCTTGCCCGCCAAACCCTGGGGGCGAATTGCCCTCGCGGTCGCGCCTTCAAAACCGAATGTGGTTTATGCGTTTATCGAAGCCGTCCCGCCAAAAAATGCGCTTTATCGTTCGGACGATGGCGGGCAAACTTGGGCTGCGCTCGACCGCAGCCAGATGATGATTTGGCGACCGTTTTATTTCGCCAATTTAATTGTTGATCCAAAGGACGAAAATAAAGTTTACAAAGCCGGAGGCTCATTAATCGTAAGTGCCGACGGCGGCAAGAGTTTCAGCAATGTGGCGGGCGGCGCGCACGGCGATTTTCACGACGTTTGGATTGATCCAAATAACACGAGCCATGTAATTACGGGCGACGACGGCGGTTTATGGTACTCATACGACGGCGCGAACCGATGGTGGAAAGCCGAAAACCTACCAATTTCACAGTTTTATCATGTGAGCGTTGATATGGCTACGCCGTATCGCGTTTACGGCGGGTTGCAGGATAACAGCTCATGGGTCGGCGAATCGCAATATCCGGGCGGAATTACCAACAGTCAGTGGGAAAATATGTACGGCGGCGATGGTTTCTGGATGTTTGCAGACCCAACTGATCCGGACTACATTTACGCTGAATCGCAGGGCGGCTATATCGGACGAATTAACCGCAAAACTCATGAATCGCGCGGGATTCAGCCGCTCGCGGGTTACAAAGAAGATAAATTGCGTTACAACTGGAACGCTCCGATTCACGTCACCCGCGACGGCACTTTGTACATCGGCGCGCAATATCTTTTCCGCTCCAAAGACAAAGGTCAGACTTGGGAAAAAATCTCGCCCGATTTGACGACTAATGATCCGCAAAAACAACGTCAGGAACAATCCGGCGGGATCAGCGTGGATAATTCAGCGGCGGAAATGCATACCACGATTTACGCGATTTGCGAATCACCAAAAAATTCAAATGTGATTTGGGTTGGGACTGACGACGGCAACGTTCAGGTGACGCGCGATGGCGGCAAAACATGGACAAATACGGTTAAAAACATCGGCGGCTTGCCATCAAACGCCTGGGTTTCTTCGATTGATGCCGGACATTTTGACGAAGGCACGGCTTACGCGAGCTTTGATCTGCATACTTTCGGCGACATTCAACCTTACGTTTACAAAACTACGGATTTTGGCAAAACCTGGACTCCGGTTATCACGCCAAATTCTAATGTTAAAGGTTACGCGCACGTCGTCAAAGAAGATTTGGTCAATCGCGATTTGCTTTTTGTCGGAACAGAATTTGGGTTGTTTATGAGTCTGGATGGCGGAAAACAATGGGCGCAATATAAGGGCGGCGATCTTCCAAATGTTCCTGTTTATGATTTAGCGATTCACCCGCGCGACAACGATCTGGTGATTGCCACGCACGGGCGCGGCATCTGGATTATTGACGACATCACGCCGCTGCG
>JBDTZD010000370.1:0-2511 GCA_040005335.1 Pyrinomonadaceae bacterium
TTCAAATTTACATTCAAATTTACATTCAAATTTTCTGTCACAATTTATGGAATATCCTTTAAAGGTTTAGCTTTTCGAAGCCGAATAAACAGGAAAACCATTGCGCCGATGCCAACCAGCAAACTAATTAGTTGCGAAGTGGAGATGCCGAAAGCGTCATTTAAACCAAAGACGCTGCCGCGAAAATCGCCGCGAAAGAACTCGATAATAAAACGTACGAAAGCGTAAATGGTGGCGTAAGTGATAAAAACCTGTCCGTTAAATCGCTTGCGGCCGTGTAGCCAATAAAGAAGGGCGAAAACTGCAAGCATCGTAAACGATTCGTAAAGCTGTGTCGGATGCAGAAAAATACTCGCGCCCGTTTCATCGTAAATCGGAACACCAGTGTTTAAGTGACCGGCTTCGCCAAAATGAACGCCCCACGGGAGATGTGTTTCCGTTCCGTAACAGCAACCGGCGGCAAAACAGCCTTGTCGTCCAATAGCTTGACCAAGCGCGACTCCGACTGCCAACGCGTCCACCGTTTTCCAAAAATCAAGTTTATAATAACGAATCAAACCGATTGCCGCCGCCAGTCCGCCCAAGAATCCGCCGTAAAAAACTCCGCCCGAACGAAGAAAATCAAGCGAGAAAAATCGCATTGGGTTGGCGCGGTAATCCGGGTCAACAATTAGAAGAAGCAGTTTTGAGCCCAAAAGTCCGGCAATCAAAATCCACAAACCTAAATCGTAAATTCGCTCGGCGGGCAAACCATCGCGCTTTGCGAGCCGAGATGCTACAAATAGTGCTGACAGCAAAGCTACGGCGAGTAAAATGCCGTAGGTGTGAATCGGAAAGTCACCAATGCGAATAAGTTCAGGAAACATTTTTTATTAGTCGGCAGTCAGTTTTTGGTTTTTGGCATTCTGTTTTCGCCGTGACCAAAATAAATCTAAAATCAAAAGTCCGGCACCAACGCAGATTGCCGAAT
Source organism: Pyrinomonadaceae bacterium (assembly GCA_040005335.1). Lineage (GTDB taxonomy): Bacteria > Acidobacteriota > Blastocatellia > Pyrinomonadales > Pyrinomonadaceae > JBBQUS01. The sequence goes on from JBDTZD010000370.1 coordinate 971, forward strand.
CTGCAACGTTAAACGTCGGGTAATGCCAGCCGCCAAATTGCACATCAATAAAATCAATAACAAAGCCAAGACGGGCGCGGTCAGTCAGATTTCCGATGATTCCTGCAAGCAGCAAGGCGCAGGCTCCGAGAGTGCGATCTTCAGTTTTTGGCGTGCGCCAAAAATAATACAAAACCGCGAGAGCCGCTAGTCCGGCCAAAACCGAAAGCATCCAGCGCCCGAAATTCCCGCCGTTGTTGAGTTGACTAAAAGCTACGCCGGTATTTTCGGCGTAAATAAAATTCAGAAAACCGGGAATAACATTTACTTCATCGCCAAAACGCAACGCTTTTCGCGCCCAAGCCTTTGATGCCTGGTCAAGCAAAATCAGCCCTGCCGTGGCCGCTAGATACGCAAATTTCCACCAAAAATCTTTATTTTTCACAATTTTATTTAACGTATTTTGAGGCTTTGTAAGGATGTTTTGGATTAACAATTAGCTTTTGCTGTCTCGGATCAATCAAAACATCCATGTCCTCCATTGGAATTACCCCAAGCAAAATTTCCGAATTGCCAGGGAAAACCATTGCATCAACAGTAGTCCGCCGATTCTCAAAACGAATTTCAACCGGTCCGACAATTTCAACTTCAACCGTACTATCATCCGCTAGAGTCGCAATCTGCTTTTCAATAAAAGGCAAACCAAGCTGATTTTTAATTTGATCGTCAATCACCAGCATATAGGCACCGCTATCAACAAGTGAATTGACACGCAGTTGTCTAACTTTTTCTTCGGCAAGTTGTTTGGTGCGAAGCAGATAAACATCGCCGCCATTGAATAAATCAATTTCCGCATAAACCAAACCCATCTCATTCACTCCTGTTTCGTGTTTCGGATATTGCTTTTTTGTTACGGGAATTAACATAAATCAAACGTTCAAATTATTTTCTATCTCAGTTAATGCTGCCAAACAGCGTTCGCATACTGTCGGGTAACGCTCGGATTCGCCAACGTGCGTTGAATAATTCCAGCAGCGTTCACATTTTTCTCCATCTGCTTTGGCAACTTGGACGCGCAATTGTTCGCCTTCCGATGCACGTTTTAATTCTACTTGTGAAACAATAAAGATATATCGCAGTTCGGCAGCATAACGCTCAAGCAAATCGAAATTTTCGCCACTTGCGGTTAATACAACTTTTGCTTCGAGCGACGAACCAATGAGTTTTTCGCCACGTGCCGTTTCAAGCGTTTTTAAAACATCCTCGCGCATTGCAAAAAGCCGCTCCCAACGCGCCGTTAGTTCCGCGTCTTTCATGTTAGAAACTTGAGGAAATTCGGCTAAGTGAACCGATTGAATTGTTTGAACGGGCAAATTTTCCCAAATTTCGTCAGTCGTAAAAACCAATATTGGTGAGAGCAAACGCGCCAGCGTATCTGCAATCTTGTAAAGCGCCGTTTGCGCCGAGCGACGCTCTTTCGACGCTGGCGCGAAGATATAAAGCCGATCCTTAATAATATCAAAGTATCTGGCCGAAAGAGTCACCGTACAGAAATTGTAGAG
>JBDTZD010000004.1:0-8385 GCA_040005335.1 Pyrinomonadaceae bacterium
TAAATTAGCTTTTGGAAGGGAATTAGATGAGAGATGCGCGGCTTTTGTTTGATTGAGACTTGCTCAAAAAGCCCTAACTCAATTTGCCTTCTCGTCGCTTTTGAGAAAGGCATCGAGACCGGCGCGGGGGAGGCGAGTGACAATGAAAATTTGGTCGTTTTCTTGAGTAACAGTCGTTTCGTTAAATATTACTCCTTCATTGGTGTTCTGCTTTGCTTCTCTAAGCATTGAAAAATACAAGTTCAAGCCGGAGGCAACACTTCGCGCTTTCTGTTCAGAAGCAACTTTGAATGAGATGTTGCTGTTTATTTCAGTTTTATCGCCACGCAAACTCCAATCAATTTGAGAAGCTGAAAATTGACCAAAATAGCTTTCAATAAATGCTGGCGCTAATTCCTGTAAAAGATCAACGAATTCTTTGTCGCCGGATGCAATTATGATTTGCTGATTTAAAAAGTTCTTATTGACAGCATCAGCCTGAATCGTTATATCAAACGAGTCAAGCTTTCCGCCTTTGGCTAGAGCTTTGAGCTTATTACCGAAATCTACAAACTTTTTGTTCGTTTCTTCAGATTTATCTGATTGATTTTCCTGATTTGTTGCAGTTAAAGTTTGTGCTAAAACTTGCGGCGGCGCGCCGACAATCAGCAAGCCGAGATAGACTGAGAGCGCGGCGACAAAAAGCGTTTGATTGTGAATTTTGCGTTGCATCCTATTTGCTCGTAACCTATCTGGCTCTTAAATTTATTTAACTGCGGCTTGCGCGTTTGGATTAGCGGGAATGACACTAGTCGGCTTAGCTTTTTGTTCGGCTGCAATTTTGTCTAGCTTATTTTGGATCTTCTTCATCGCCGTCGAAGCGTCCATTTGCCAATTGATGACAACTTGATTCTTGTCAGTTTCAATTTTAATACCTTTGAGTAAATCCCCTTCTTCAGTACCATTCTTAGCCAAAAGTATAAGACTAATGCCTAAACTTAAAGTACTTTGAATTTTACCAGCTTCTTTGGAGTTGCCGATGTCAGAAACGACTTGAAATTTGACTTCTTTCTCATCTTTACTGATATTAAACACAACATCACGTTTGGTGCTTCCGCCGCTTAAATCTTTGACATACATTAACATATTGCTGTCGTTCATCGCAGCAATTAACTCAACCGCCATTGATGCTAGTTTTTCATCACCACCATTGTTTGTATAAGTTGTTTGTTTAGCAACTAATTTACCTTTATCGTCAAGCACACCCTTGATGGTAACGTTGACCAATTTGTTCAAATCAATTTCTTTATCGTTAATTTGCTTAATCGTTCTGGCCGCTAAATCCTCTAAAGGTTTAGGATTTAAACTGTCTTTGGGTGCTGGCGCGGGTGACGGAGATGCAGAGGCTGTCGCACCACTCTTGGGCTCAGGTAGAGGCGTCGGCGTAGGTTGGGGAATTCCGGAAATACCTCCATTGTTTTCGCTCGTGGCGCCGCTAAATTCCGGCAGTTTTGCGCCTCTCGACACTTTTCTCAGTTTTGGCAATCCGCCGCCTCTCGATGAACTGTTTGGAGTATTGATAGGCGGAAAACCTGCAACTGGCGACGGTATTGGAAACGGTGTCGGCGTGGTCGTAGGTTGATTAATCGTATAACCCGGAAAACCTGGAATCGTGCCGCTTTCAGTGCTGATGGCATCTGGCGCTGCATAAGGCGTGGTCATCGCAACCATGTCCGGCGGCGGCGCATCGCCATTGGCTAAATTAAAATAACCCGTCGGGTATTGCAGTTGATCAGCTGGCGGCAAATTAATAATCGAAGCTGTCTCGCCTTCTTCAATCTGGGTTTTGTTGTAATCTTTGTTAACCCAACCGGTCGGCGCATCGGAAAACAACAACGCGATATAAAACGCATCACGCACTGCCGGAACGTAAATCAAAAATAAAAAAATGATAATGTGAAAAATCAACGAAGCGCCCAGCAATTTGAAGACGAATTTCTTCCAATGACTGTTATCAATTTCGTAATTGGCAAATAATTCTTTTTGATCCATAAGAGTAATAAAGCTAAATAAAATAATTGTTGAGTGCGGTTATCGCTCTGAACTTCTTTAGACGAAAAGCGGCAGCGAAACGTTGCGGCTCAAATCAGTAAGATTAGCATTTATGCCAAATTTAGTGAATTATTTTTAAACAAAGTTTAAATGCTGAATATTCTTCCTGCTAAAATACATAATATGGCACGCATCAACCGAGACAAAAAACGTTCGAGCAGTGGGGGCAACAAAAAGCCTTCTGTTTTCCGCAACCGCCACCCGGAACGCTCCGTAAAACCGAAACTTGCAGAAGACAACGGGCAAGCGCCAAAACCAAACGCCAACACACCGCGCGCCTCAGCCGCGCTTAACAAACTGCTCGCCGGAATCGGAACGCCCGATAAAAAGCCGTTTGCGCCCGATCCGTTTCAGCTCGAAGCTCTCGCCGCGATTGAATACGAAGATGTTCTGGTAACCGCTCCGACCGGATCGGGCAAAACCTGGATTGCGCGTGAAGAAATTCGTCGGCTTTTAGAACAGGGGAAACGCGCTTGGTACACGTCGCCGCTCAAAGCTCTGACAAATTCCAAATACGAAGAATTTTCAATCGAATTTGGGGCGGAACGTGTCGGAATTTTAACCGGTGATCGCAAAGAAAACGCCGATGCGCCCTTGATTGTCGGGACAACTGAAATTTACCGCAACCAGCTTTTTGATGCTTTGCGAAGCGGCGAGCAGGTCAACACCGATTTAGTGATTCTGGATGAAGCGCATTATCTGGCAGATGAAGATCGCGGGCATGTCTGGGAAGAAGCCATCATTTTGTCGCCGCCCAGAATTCGCTTGCTGCTGCTCTCGGCGACCATTGGAAATGCCAAAGAATTTGCCGAATGGATCGGCGAAGTGCGTGGCACGCGCGTTCGCGTCGTCCCCCGCCCAGGAGCGCGTCCAGTCGAACTTCGCGCCGCCTTTTTATCGCCGGATTTGCAGGTTATTCCGCTACTTACAGATGACGGAAAACTAAACCCGGTAATTGAGCAGCTTGAGCAAAGAGAAGATAATCAAAATAACCCGCCGCGCCGATTTTATCGCTAGAGCCGCAAGCGATTTATCGCAGTTCGCGTTTTAAAATTTTGCCGGTTGCAGTCATCGGCAGTGAGTCTCGAAATTCTACCAGACGCGGATATTTGTAATCAGCCATTCGCTCTCTCGCCCATTTAATCAATTCGCCTTCAGTCAATAAAGCATTATTTTTCAAAACGATAAAAGCCTTGATTTCCTCGCCGCTTTCAACATGCGGAATGCCGACAACCGCCGCCAAACTGACAGCTTCGTGGGTCATTAAAACTTCTTCTATTTCGCGCGGGTAAACATTGAAACCGCCGCGCAGAATCATGTCTTTAACGCGGTCTGCGACGTACAAATAACCGTCTGCGTCAAAACGCCCGATATCGCCTGAATAAAACCAACCATCACGAATTGCGGCGGCAGTCGCTTCGGGCTTTTTGTAATAACCTTTCATAATGTTGTGACCGCGAATCACAATTTCGCCAAGTTCGCCCGTCGGCGCATCGTTTCCCGCGTCATCAACGACGCGCACTTTGACGCCCCAAACCGGAAAGCCGACCGAACCGGCGCGGGCGCCACCGATTTTATTAAAAGTCGCTACCGGCGAAGTCTCTGACAATCCGTAACCTTCGATAATTTTAGTTTGAAACTTTTCTTCAAACCCGCGCAAAACCTCGAGCGGCAAAGGCGAGCCGCCGGACGAACAAATACGCAGATTTTGTTCAATTCGCCTTAAATCAAATTTGTCGGCATCGGCGTAATTGAGCAAAGCCCAAAACATTGTCGGAACTCCGGCAAAAAACGTTACGTCGTTTTTCTCCATTGCTTGCAGAGCGTTTTCGGGCGCGAAACGCGGCAGCAAAACGAGCGTTGCGCGATTATAAAAACCCGCATTTAACTGCACTGTTTGTCCAAAAGAGTGAAAAAGCGGAAGAGTTATGAGATGAACTTCATGCTCGACGCGGGCATACATTGTATCGGAAAGACGAGCGTTCAAGAGCATATTAAGATGCGTCAGTTCGGCTCCCTTGGGCTGTCCGGTAGTGCCGGAAGTGTAGAGAATAACTGCTGTATCAGTCGGGTCGGTTTCCGCACACTCAAATTCCGTCGCCTGTCCGCTAACAAAATTCGACAATGTTTGTGTTTCTGGAAACAATGATTCGGCAGTTTCAGCGGCTGTTATTAAAATAAAAGATTGGCATGTTTCTACTTCCGAAAAACCTGCGAAACCGTATTCGCTCATTGGTAAATCGGCTGTGCCCTGAAAACAAAAATAGGCTTTTGCGTCGGAATCTCGCAGATGATATGCGATTTCGCGTTCTTTGAATAAAATGTTAAGCGGCACAACCGTCGCGCCAGTTTTCAAAATGCCGAAATAAATAATTGGAAAATAAGGCAAATTTGGACAGGACAAGGCGACTTTATCGCCGCGCCCAATATTCATGGCGGCAAGCGCATTGGCGACTTGATTAGCTTTGGCTTCAACCCCGGCGTAAGTAAATTGTGTTTCACCGCAAATGACGGCAATTCTGTCAGGACATTCCCGCGCGGTATCTTCGAGTAAAACGGCAAGATTAAGCATAAATTCTAATTAATTTGGGGGCGCGAACGCTCGATAATTTTTTCGACGCTTGTTTTGCTGGGTAGCGTCCCGAAAGTTGTGTGTCCGGTTAAACGCGATTGGCAAAACGCTTCGCTGACGAAATTGGGAGCGGCTTTAAGCAAAATTGCCGATTGCATACAGAGAGCCAGTTTTTCAATCACGCGTCGCGCTCTGAATTCCAGATTATCTGGATTTAACAATTCTTTTTCCAATTCGCCGACAAAATTATCAAAATGTTTGTCCACGCCAATTGACGATTTGATTTCGCCCAAAACTGCTTCGATACTTTCCGGCTCACGCTGCATTGAGCGCAAAACGTCGAGACATTGGACGTTACCCGAACCTTCCCAAATCGAATTGACAGGAACATCGCGATAAAGCCTCGGCAAAACTGATTCTTCGACATAGCCGTTACCGCCGAGCGTTTCCATCGCTTCCGAAACAGCAAAAACGGCGCGTTTCGTAATCCAGAATTTACCGATTGCCGTCGCCGCGCGTGTGAAAACCCGGGCGTTTTCATCGTGTAAAGATTCATCAAACGAGCGCGCCAGCCGAAATGCCAGAGCCGTTGCCGCTTCTGATTCGAGCGATAAATCAGCCAAAACATTTTGCATTAAAGGCTGCGAAATTAACAATTTACCGAATGCTTGACGGTGCGCGCAGTGAAAAATCGCTTCCGCTACGGCGCGGCGCATCGTCGCCGCCGAGCCGACCGCGCAATCTAGTCTGGTGTGGCGCACCATCTCCATAATGTTAGCTACGCCGCGCCCTTCTTCACCGATCAGTTGCGCCCAGGCGCCGTGAAATTCGACTTCGCTCGAAGCATTGGATTTGTTGCCGAGCTTTTCCTTTAAACGCTGAATGCGAAACAAGTTTTTTGCGCCGTCGGGCTGAAAACGCGGCAGCAGAAAACACGAAATACCTTTTGCCGTCTGCGCCAAAACCAGAAAAGCGTCGGACATCGGCGCGCTGCAAAACCATTTGCGTCCTGTGATTTTGTATTCGCCGCGCGCCGTTAATTTTTCAGCTGAAGTCGTATTGGCGCGAACATCTGAGCCGCCTTGTGGTTCGGTCATCGCCATGCCGAACGTCGCGCCGCGTTTTTCCCGTGCCGGAATAAAACGCGGATCGTATTCCTTAGAAAGCACGCGCGGCAGCCATTCATCTGCAATTTTTGGTTCGATTTTGAGGCTCGGAACGGCGGCAAAAGTCATTGTCAGCGGACAACTCGTGCCTTCGTCAACTTGTTGTTTGAGAAAGCTGAGCGCACTGCGGGCAACATAGCTTCCGGCTCGCTCGCTCGTCCACGCGAGAGAATGCGTTTCATGTTCCATACCAAGACGCATTAACTCATGATAAGCCGGATGAAATTCAACTGCATCAAGGCGATTGCCAAACCGATCATGCGTTTTAAGAACAGGCGGAAAGCGATTTGCTAGATTGCCGAGTTCGAGAATGTCGGCGCTTCCCAAAATTGCACCAAATTTGTTTGCATTTTCGTTGTTCCACGCGCCGCCGTTGATCTTGACGGCTTCACGAAGCGGCAAATCAGCCTCAAAAAAATTGTAATTTTCGAGCGCAGGTGGCTGATTGTGAGATTTGCTAAAGTCAAACTCCGGATTATTCATAATAATCCCTTTTCGGCGAGCTTTTTGCTCATCGCTGCGCCGAGCGCCGCAAGAGCGTTCGCGGGGCGAATCATTACTTCAAAATCAATGATTTTACCGTTGTCATCAAGTTCAATTAGATCGACGCCACGCAAATCGAATTCGCTAACTTTTGCCGCAAATTCCAAACAGAATTGATTTTCGCTCCTGATTTCGCGGACGTAAGAGAATTCTTGAAAAACTTCCGTCACGGTTGTTAAAATCGCGATCGCTGCCTGTTTCCCGTTTTTCGGTTTCCAGACAAAAGGCGAATGCAGTTTTACATCGTCCGCCAAAATTTCCGATAAAATACTGGCATCAAGCGTTTTGATAAATTCATGCCAGCGCTCGAGTGTCTGGGAATAGCGTTCGCTCATTGTAGTCATTTATTTCCGCGTTGAACGCAGCATTTCAAACATTTTCATTACTTGCTCGCGCGGCAATTCAGTAAACAAATTAAACTGTCCGGCGCTTGTCAAAGATGCGCCACCATCCAGATACAAAACTTCGCCTGTTAAATAAGAACTCAAATCGCAGAGCAGAAAAACTGCCAGATCGGTTAATTCGTGATGCTCGCCCGTTCGCCGTAAGGGAATTAGGTTAACCATTTTTTCGCCGAACGTTGGATCGGGCATCAAACGCGACCAAGCGCCTTCGGTCGGAAACGGTCCCGGCGCAATCGCGTTGAGACGAATGCCGTAAACGCCCCATTCAGCCGCCAGAGATTTCATCAAGGCGATTACACCGGCTTTTGAAACCGCCGACGGAGCGAGAAACGCGCTGCCATGTTCGGCATAAGTCGTCACAATTGACATCACTGTTCCCGGATGTTTACGTTCAATCCACCGTCGTCCGCAACTTTGAGTAGCGTAAAAGGAGCCGTAAAGGTTGGTTTTGACGATTGCGTCAAAACCGTTAGGCGACAAGAATTCGGTTTGCGAGAGGAAATTTCCCGCCGCATTATTGACCAATTTGGTCACGTTGCCCTGACGAGTTTCGGCTTCGACAATAAATGACTCCACGGCTTCCGGCTCTTTGATATTGCATTGAATTCCTTCCGCTTTGCCGCCTTTACCGCGGATTTCGCTGGCGGTTTCGAGCAGAGGTTCCCCGCGTCTGCCGCAAATCGTTACGGCTGCGCCAAGCGAAGCGAACCTGAGCGCCATAGCTCTGCCTAAACCCGTTCCGCCGCCCGTGACGATAATATGTTCGTCTTTAAAAATTTCTGAATTAAACAATTCCGACATATTGATTTCCTTTCCTTGCTCCTCTCTAAACTTCCCCAGACCCAAATTTAAAAGCTAAGTCAAAAATGCAAAAGTTGGCGCGCCAAATAATCCTTGATTTTTAAAATCACCGATACTTTTTTCTGTCTAAAAAGGTTTCTATTCGCGCAGTTAAACCCTAAGCGTATTTTTTTTGCAGTTCTTGCCACGAAGTTGGATTGCTTCCATCATCAAGCCGGATCATTGAAATCGCTCCGGGCGCGGGACAAACTAGATAACAAAGATTGCAGCCGACGCATTCAGCTTCGTCCACAATCGGAAAGCGTTTTCCATCCACCGCAGTAAAATCAATGCATTGGTGCGCGCCGTCTTCGCAAGCAATGTGGCAAAGATTGCATCGGATACAATTATCAAAATTGACGCGGGCGACAGTTTTGTAATTTAAATCAAGATTCCCCCAATCCGTGACACGATTGACCGATTTTCCGATGATGTCATTGACCGAAACAAAACCTTTTTCATCGAGATAGTTGTTCAAACCGTCAATCATATCTTCGACAATTCGATAGCCATAGTGCATCACGGCAGTGCAGACTTGAACATTTGACGCGCCTAAAAGCAGAAACTCAACAGCGTCCCGCCAGGTGTTAATCCCGCCAATGCCGCTGATTGGAATATTTATCTCCGCATCTCGCGCCAGTTCCGAAACCATGTTGAGAGCAATCGGTTTCACGGCAGTTCCGCAATAACCGCCGTGCGCCGCCATTCCGTTGACGTTCGGAAATGGAATCATCGTCTCAATATCAACACCCATCATTGAATTTATCGT
>JBDTZD010000236.1:0-8383 GCA_040005335.1 Pyrinomonadaceae bacterium
TTACGACAAAACGCCCGCAAAAGAAAATGCCGGATATTTTACAAAAGAATTTTTTACTGAAAATTGAGCAGGGAAATTAGTTGTGAAGTTTTACAAAAGCGCAAGTTAAAGAGATGTGATGGTATCAGCTGATTACGATTTCGGATGCTGTTTGAAAAACTCCCAAATTACTTCGCTTGCGTCAAAGTCGCGACAGACATTACCAATGATTGCGCGTGGCAAATATTGACTTCCACCAGCCCAAGTGTGTCCACCACCGTTTTGTTTGAAAAACTTTACCTCTGTTCCGTTTTTTCCGTTCGTCCAAAGAAATGTTTCAACCGTGCAACCATCGTTTTTGTCAGAATCGGGCAAAATTCCTGTAATCGGATTTCTTTTCGTATTGTCTTGCTCAGTCCAAAGTCGAATCGTTTCATCTGTCCCGATAACCTTTCCGCGACTTTTCCCAAAACTGATTTTACTCGCAATTTCGCCGCCGTTGTAAGGCACTAGCGGGTCGCTAGTGCCTTGAATGACAAACACAGAAACAGGTTCTTTTAGTTTAAATTGTTGGTCGAATGGCTCGGCAATACCTCCGGCGACAGGAGCAATCGCGGCAATTTTTTCGGACATATTGGCAGCTAGATAATGCGAGAAAATCGCGCCGTTTGAAATCCCCGTCGCAAAAATACGTTTGTTGTCAATTCGGTAATCTTTTTCGAGCGAATCAATTAATGCTTTGACGAAAGCTACATCATCAACTTTTTTCTTGTATGATTTACTGGCTTCGTTTTCGCGTCCGTCATTCCAATTTTTGGCGATTGCGTCAGGATAAGCGACGATAAAATTTTCTTTTTCCGCCAGACGACTAAAATTTGTCAGCGTTTCAGTCCCTTTGCCGTTGCCGCCCCCACCGTGAAAGACAAAAACAAGCGGAACTTCTCTGTTCTTGGGCAAGTCCGAAGGCACAAACAGATAATAACTACGAGTCAGATCCCCAACTTGAATTTGCGAGGTCAAGCCGTCATGAACGCTCGCTTGTTCTGCTCTTTTGTTCTCAATTCTTTCGCGGATTTTCTCTCGCAATTTACCTTGAGCGCAAGCCATGTGTGCTGGAAGTAAAACCAGTAAGCCCGCAACAAATAGCAATTTCGCACTTGCCATAGCTTTCTCCTAAAATCAAAATGTTTAACCAAATGTTTGGACGTCACCAAAGCGAAAAAAGTTCACATAATTGCAAGTGGATAAAGCAGATAAAGAAACTTCAATAAAATAGTTTGGAAGTTTTGGGAAATAGGAAATGGAGGCGGCGGGAATCGAACCCGCATCCAAGAATTGTCGCCAGTGAAATCTACACGTTTAGTCAATTCTCTTTTAAATTTCGCAGGCAGAGAGTAAGTGAAATGACAAGACCTCTCTGTCCGCTAGCCTGACTTTAAATTTCGCACGCGCCGCAGGCGGAGAACGCGCACTAGCTCAAATTGTGTGATGTCTCGCTCCGTCCGACTTGAGCAGCCAAACGGTAAGACACTCGACTACCTTAGTTTATAAAACTAGGCAGCGAGAGCCAATTCTTGTTTATTGGCAATTGTGTTTCTTGCGATGTTTTAACGAGCTATCGTAAGCAAGCCCGACGTGCATTCAAAGATCGTACTAATCCCTGTCGAAGCCTGTCGCCCCCAAAGGAAGAATGTAAGTGTACAGCGTATTCTTAGATTTGAAAAGAGCGTTATGAGTTCGCCAAAATTTGACTGGCATTTTCAAAAGCTTCCAAGACTTCTGCGGCGTGTTCATCAACCTTAACTTTGCGAAATATTTTGACAATTTTACCCGCTTCATTAATTAAAAAAGTAGTGCGCGTAATACCCATGTACGTTTTGCCATACATTGATTTTTCGCCGTAAACTCCGTAAGCATTTGAAACAAAGTGATCGGTATCGGCAAGCAGTGGGAACGGCAGATTAAACTTATTTGTAAACTTTTGGTGAGACTTTTCATCATCCGGCGAAACTCCAAAAATTTTAATGTTTTGCTTTTCAAATTCAGCAAATGAATCGCGCAAGCTGCAAGCTTGTTTTGTACAACCAGGCGTATCGTCTTTTGGATAAAAATATAAACAGACGCGGCTTTCGCGCAAATCTGTGAGCTTTACTGTGTTTCCATTGGTATCGTGCGCCGTAAAATCAGGCGCGTTATCGCCTTCGTTGAGCATTTGATTATCCTTCTGATAGATTAAGATTGAACTAGAAGAAATTATCACGTCAAAATCTTATTGTGAAATCGAAGAAGGAAACACCAGAATCAAACACTCGCCGGGAATTCATCGAAGGACGTGATTATTATTTTGAAAACGGTCTGATGGTTTTGACCGCTAAATTTTTGCTTGAGCGAGGTTATTGTTGCGATAATAATTGCCGTCATTGTCCTTATTCAAAATTTATCAACGCTGATTTAGAGCAGGTAGTCAGCTAATTCCGTTTCTCTAATTTTATTATTCACTATAACTTCTTCCGGTATATCTGCTTTAGCAAATATGAGGGAGTGGGGGGCGCGTTGAATTGCTATTGGCATATTCGCAGTCTCGCAACAACTTATCTGAATTAACCGAGTGCGATCTAATTTCATTTGTTCATCATTTGTCAGCCAATTTGCCGTCTCTTGTAAAATTATCGAGGCATCCTTGTTCTCCAGCTCAGCAATTCGATAGTAAACCCATTTCCCAACTCGCGTAGTTTCGACGAGTCCGGCTTGACGCAGATAAGCTAAATGCCGCGAGATTTTAGGCTGTGGTTCCTGCAATGCTTCAGTGAAATAACAAACGCAAATCTCGCCTTCGCGCATTAAATTAAGCAAACGAAGGCGTGTCCGATCCGCTAACGCCATGAAAAAAGTTTCCATGCTTTCCAGATTTTCACTCATTAGAAAAAAATACCACGAAACAGATAAATCTGTCTTGACAAATTTATCGAACAAGTAATATTGTTGTTTTCATATTCGCCAATACGAATATGAAAACAACAAGGAGAATTAATTAAATGCGTCATGATACGTCAATTCAAACTCTCAAAGCCCACCTAGCTTTGAATGTCAAAAACGTTGAACAGAGTTTAGGTTTTTACGGAAAATTATTTGGCATTGAGCCAAGCAAAGTGCGAACTGGCTATGCTAAATTCGATGTCCAAAATCCGCCCTTAAACTTAACTCTCAATGAAAATCAGTTTGAATCAAGCGGAGCATTATCACACCTGGGAATCCAGGTCGCTTCTACCGAAGACGTTTTGGCAATGCGCGAAACTTGGATTGAACGAGGGTTATTAACGCGTGACGAGATGGGAACTAACTGTTGTTACGCCGTACAGGACAAAACCTGGGTGAGTGATCCGGACGGAAATGCATGGGAGGTTTTCGTGGTTTTAGAAGACAATTTGCCTGAAAGAAGCGAATCATCAAACGCTGCTTGTTGCACTCCGGCTGGGGTTTCGATTAGCATCAAACGCGAAAAGGCAGTTTGTTGTTAATCAAAACTATGAAAGACGGATCTATTTTTACCACAGCCGTTCATGCGGGCGAAGATTTGAGCCAAAATTACGGCGCGATTTCAACGCCCGTTTTTAACACTTCAATCTTTGCCTTTGAAGATGCGGAAGGCGGCGCGGCAATCCACAATTACGAACAGTCAGGTTATTTTTACAGCCGTTTGGGGAATCCAACGACCGATGCGCTCGAACGAGCGATGTGCGAGCTTGAGCAGGGAGAAGCCGCTCTCGCATTTGCCTCAGGGATGGCGGCAATCTCCGCCGCGCTTTTCTCACTCGTTAAAACCGGCGATCACATTGTTGCGCCCGAATCGCTTTATGTGACGACGGGCAATTTTTTAGACAATTTGCAGGAGCAGTTTGGCGTGATGGTCAGCTACGTTGATGCGACAAATGCTCTGGCATATGCTGGAGCTGTGCGCCCAAACACAAAAGTTTTTTATCTCGAAACTCCGGCAAATCCGACGTTAAAAGTGACAGACATTGCTGCTGTTGCGCAGATCGCCAGGGAAAGCCGCATTAAAACTATTCTCGACAACACATTTGCCACGCCGTTTAATCAGCAGCCGCTCTTGCTCGGAATTGACGCGGTGGTTCACAGCGCAACCAAATATCTGGGCGGTCACAGCGATTTAACGGCTGGCGTGTTGGTTGGCAGTCAAGAAATAATTGAGAAAATTAAATTTCATGCCGCTAAAATCTTTGGCGGAAATATCGCTCCGCAAGTGGCTTGGCTCGTTTTGCGCGGAATTAAAACTCTGGCTTTGCGAATGGAACGTCATAACGCGAACGCATTCGCTGTGGCGAATATGTTATCTGAAAACTCAAAAGTTGCTGCCGTTTATTATCCCGGATTACCTACACACCCCCAACATGAATTTGCTAAAAAACAAATGCGCGGTTTCGGCGGAATGATTGCATTTGATGTGGGAAGCGTCGCAGCTAGCCGGACATTGATGAATAATCTTAAACTTTGCACTTTGGCGACTTCGCTCGGCGGTGTGGAAACTATTATTCAACATCCGGCTTCGATGACTAACGCCAAAATGCCGCTGGAAGAAAAATTAAAAATCGGTATTACCGATGGGCTAATTCGTCTAAGCGTCGGAATTGAATCTGCTGCCGACATTATTGCTGACCTGGACAACGCCCTCAGCCAAATTTAAAACCTGTGAGCGAAACTTTAGATAAGCCCAGCCTTCTTAAAAGAGCAGCAGCAGAATTTTTAGGGACATCATTTTTGCTGACTGTTGTAGTTGGTTCGGGAATTATGGGCGAGCGGTTAGCTCAGGGGAACGCGGCCCTTGCGCTATTAGCTAATTCGGTAGCTACGGGCGCAGGATTGATTTTCTTGATTTTAACTTTTGCGCCAATTTCCGGCGCTCATTTTAATTCGGTTGTGACGCTTTGGTCAGCTTGGAATAAGGATTTGAGCTGGAGTGAAACGGGCACATATCTGCTTGCACAGATTTGTGGAGCATTTGTTGGAACGGCGATAGCAAATGTAATGTTTGAACTACCTACATTTTTCATTTCAAACAAAATACGAAACGGGAATGCTCAGTTTTTCAGCGAGTTTATTGCAACGTTTGGGTTGCTTGCCGTAATTCAAGCCGGAGTTAAATTTCATCCTCGCTTTGTGCCTTTGATAATCGCTTCTTATATCACGGCGGCTTATTGGTTTACGTCTTCGACATCATTTGCAAATCCGGCTGTCACGCTTGGGCGAATGGTTTCAGACACATTTGCGGGGATTCGACCTGCGGATGCTCTGCCTTTTATTATTGCGCAATTTGCCGGAGCAACGGTTTCAGTTTTTGTGTTTAGCTGGCTGTTAAGGGAAGAAAAGTGAAAAAAAGAATTTTAATTTTATGCACTGGGAATTCTGCGCGGAGTCAAATGGCTGAAGGATTATTAGGAAGTATCGCAGGAAGCGAATTTGAAGTTGAAAGTGCTGGAACAAAACCAGGTAGCGTCCGTTCCGAAGCGATTACAGTAATGCGTGAAATTGGAATCGACATCTCTGCCCAATGGTCAAAATCAGTTGATAAATTTGCTGGACAAGAATTTGATGTTGTCATCACGGTTTGCGACAACGTACGGGGAAAATGTCCTTATTTTCCGGCGAAAACAAAATTAATTCATCAGAGTTTTGAGGATCCGGCCATAGTTATAGGCAACGAAGAAACCCGCCTTTTAGCGTTTCGCCGCGTCCGCGATGAAATTGAGTCATTTTTGAATGATTTTTGCAATCAGCAAAACAGCCAAGAATACAAACTGTCAATCAATAAGTCTTAAATTTATTCAGCAAAAAGGGTACGAATCGGTAATTCGCACCCTTTTATTTTGCAAAAATCAACAATTTAATTGTTTTGCGGCGGCGGTGTAGTGTCACCGTTTTGTTGCTTCATCTGACGGCGTTCCTGCATTTTCTGTCGCATTTCATCGCGTTTTTGTCTGAGTTGTTGTTGTTGCTCAGGTGTGAGAATCACTATCAAATCGTCATTCATTTTTTTGCCTGCTTGATGCAACTGCATTTTTAATTCACTCGCGCGGGTGTCTTGTTCCGGCGTTAAAGATGTACCGCCTTGTTGTGTCATCATCAATTGTCTGAGTTCATCACGTTGCGTTTGAGTGCTGGTTTTGTTCGCTTCGACAATTGATTTTACTTGTTGTTTTTGTGAGTCAGTGAGATTTAACTCTGAAAACGCTCTTAGCATTTTTCCTTCACGACCTTCATCGTGACGACCATGCATTCTACCTTCTCTGCCAAAACGCCCCGTGCCGCGCTCCATTGATTGTGACGGAGTGCCGTTTTGAGTCGTCTTGGTTTCCTGTGCAAAACCTATTGCGCTAAAGGCGAAAACCGCAACGAGAGCAGCGAAATAACTAGAAGATTTGAGTTTCATTAGAGGTCCCTTTAAAAGTTTGAAATTTTTATATGGCTTTGTCGCCTAAGCTTCGACTACTTAGACGCATGTGCAAGCAATTTGGTCTGATCAATTTTAAATATTTCGGCTACTCGCAAATTGCTCGGTCAAAAATGTAGAAAGCAATAAAAATGAGTGAATTCACCAAAGCTTCCACCATTTTTTTGGTGGTTCATCTGAGCGGGTCTCCGGCAGTTCACTGGTTTCGATATTTTTTGAATTTGATTTCGGAATAAAAACAGGTTTTTGATAATCGTATTTTTCTACGATTCGGCGCACTTGATTCTTAAATTCCGCCCCTTTTTTCTTATCAACCATCAAGACGAAATTTGCGTAACCGTCAAGCGCGGCGATTAAATCGGGGGAATTGCCCCAGCGTTTGCCCGCGATTCCATCGCGTTCGACTTGATGCAAAACGGCTCGGAAATTTTTTAATGTTTTGCGGTTAATAGAAAGCTTGTCGTTAACGACGATGCCGGTTACTTCCTGTTGTCGCCCGCGCCGCAAAATACGAGTTTTCGATTCGTTAACCTTGAATCCTTGTTCATTGACGACGAAACGGACTTGGTTAAGAAAAGTTTTAAGTTTTACAAGTTTTCCACAGGTGGAAAACGTTAGATCATCAGCATAGCGTGTGTAACGAAAATCGTGTTTTTCGGCTAAATTCGCCAGACTTTTATCAAGACGGCGACAGGCAACGTTTGAAATTGTCGGACTCGTCGGCGCGCCCTGCGGCAAATGCCTCGCGCCGAGCGCAACAAAATAAGTTTTGCCGTCAATTGCGACTTCTTCTACGTCCGGCGCGGTACAGATCAGAGCTAAAACGGTGGCAATCGCTTCTGAATAACCAAAAGAGCGGAAAACCCCCTTTGTTCGCTTGTAATCAATTGAAGGGAAAAAGTTTTCTAAATCAAAGTTGACGACGATTTGGGCTTTCGTATGCTGCGCGGCATTTGAAACAATGCTTCGCTTCGGGAGAAATCCATGAGCGGCATCGTGAAGCGCAATGCGGGACAAAATGTTTTCTAAAATCCAATGTTGCGCCGCTTTAAGTTTGGGCATGGGCGCGGAAATAAGCCGTACGCCGCCCGTCTTTTTTGGAAGATTAAAATGAATGTAATGTAAAACTTCCGAAGTGCGGCGGTCAAAAGCTAGAAAACGCAGCTTAGCAACAGTTAAATTCATCGCTGCCGCAAGCTCTTCAGGTTTGGAGAACACAGGTAAATTGTTTTGCTTGAGTCTTTCGGAATCGCTCTCGACTTGATTTAATCCAGCCGAAACTTCCGCGCCGAGATAGATAATTTCATGATTATGGCGCTCGCGCCAATTTTGAGCACGCACTAATCGTTCGCGCTCACGGCGTTCTCTGGTTTCTTTTTGTTTTTGGCGAGATTCGAGGAGCCGCTTTTTTCGCAGCTCTTTGAGCAAAGCTTGTTCATTGTAAAGCTTAGTGTTTTGCTGTCGCAGCGTGGTGAGTTCTTTGCTCAGCTCCGCAGAGCGGCGAATTTCATCTGCCGGATCGTTTGGCAAGCCGTTTGGCTCATTCCAAAACCCAAGCCGAATCATTTGTTCAAGAACAAAAACTTCTTTACCACCGCTCTGGCGGACTTCTTCGTAAAGTTCCTGGCGTGTTTTGGGTTGTTCAGACATATTCCAATTTTGGATTTTAGATTTTGGATTAGTTTTTAGAATTTTCTGCTTACTACTCACCAACAACTGTTAACTTTGATATTCCTTCCGCAAAGCTGATTGAAGCGGCTTTTTGTCACCCGCCTTCGTAAATTACCAAGAACTAGATTGCTCAACTCAAACGAAAATGCACCGGTAGTGGACATTCATTTCTCCGAAATTACACCGGATTTCCACTACCGGTGCATTTTCGTAAAGTTAAGAGCAGGCTAGTGATGCGTGTGTTAACTAGTCGCAAGGACGACGAAA
>JBDTZD010000315.1:0-8357 GCA_040005335.1 Pyrinomonadaceae bacterium
CACCTCTGCAAAGGCTTTTTTCGCTGCCGCCTCTTCTTTTTTCAGCGCCGATAACGTTTCCGTTTGTGTCGTGTCCGACGGCGTAATTGTTTTCAAAACCGGCAGCCCAGATCATCCCGCTTCGGCGCATTTTAAGCGGTTCAAAAACCGATTCTTTGACCAAATTTTCCAGCTTTTGTCCGGTGTATTCTTCGACCACAAAGCCAAGCAGATTTACTCCTTCGTTTGAGTAATAAAAGCGCGTTGCGGGCGTGGCGATAATGCTCAATTTATTGTTGTAAAGCTGACGCAGGACAGGCAAACCGGCGCTGTGGCTCAAGATCATTCGCGCGGTTATTTTTTCAAAATCTTTTTCGCCTGCTAAATCTTTCCATTTCTCGTATTCGCCAATCGGCTTTTTAAGATAAACGGCAAGCGGTTTATCCAAATCAAAAACCTTTTTCTCAACCAGTTTCAAAAAAGCGTAGGCAAACAAAGGTTTTGTTAGCGAAGCAGCATAAAATACCGTCTCACTATCAATTTTCTCCTCTGTTTGTTTATTTCTGACGCCAAAGAAATTTTGATAGACAATTCGGTTATCGTTAATTACAACAATTGATAAACCTGCAATCTGTGCGTCACCAACGATTTGCGTTACCCCGCTCGTTAACTTTTCCGCCGTAATTTTTGAATTGTCAATTCTCTGAATTTGGGTTGAGTGTTGAGCCATGCAAGCACCGACGAATATTAAATTTATCAGAAAATGGCCTGATAAAACTAAAAGCAGAAGCTTCATATTTTTCTTAAGATAAGCGTTTTTGTGACAAAAAAATCACCTGAGCTAATATTTCTCTTTTGAGTATTTCAAAAGGTAAACACCGCCTAGGGCGAATTTGTGACAAGTTGATTCGACTGCACTCGTAAACTATTAATGAAAATTACTCACCAAGCGATTGCAAAAACACATCAATTAAATTTTGGTCATAGAAAATGCCGGAATTTTTGGCTTGTTCGATAAATGGGCGCGCTTGACTGATTAAACCGAGCGATTTTGCTTTGCCGATGAGACCCAGAGAGCCGACGACATTTAACCCGACAGCGTTAGCTGCCCGTCTTCCCTTCAATTCGTCAATACAAACAAGCAAAATATTTTGTTCCAGAGCTAATTGAATAACCGCCGCTTCGCCATCGTCCAAAGCCGCGACTGCAACAGGCGAGAGCGGAGATGTTAGGCTTAAAACTTGAACCCAACCAGGAATTTCGATTGAGTGGCCTTGCGAAACGCCTGCCGAAATTTCCGCTTCGACCTCTGCCGGACAAACAAACTCAAACGGGAGCTGGGCAATAATCTCAAAAGCCTGCATTTTACCGAACGAGAGCAAAGGGCTGGTGTTAAGAACGATTTTGTCGGACATTGCTAAGTTTTTACAGCAAAATCAATGTCGGTCTGGATGTCTTCGGCGGTTAAATTGGCAGTTGGAACGCCGATGCTTGCCAGCGACAGCAGAAAATCAACGCGGGTTTTGCCAGCCAAGCGCGCGGCTTGACCTGATGAAATCCTGCCCAGTTCGTAGAGCTTTGCCGCCAGCAAAAACTTGGCTTCGGCAGAAAATCGTTCGCGCGACGCTCCCATCGCAAGCAATATTTCATCGTTATAATCAATGGTCAGCGTATGCGTCATAAGAATACTTTAGCAAAAGTAAATTTTGTTTGCGATGCCATGATGCTGCAATCAATGTGCAATTATTGTGCAATCTATAAAAGCTCGTAAAACGCCCAGGTTCTCTGAGCGACACATCTAACTTAAACTCTAGGCTTAAAAGCTTATTCATCCCAACCTTTTCCATAATCAAACAACGGGTATTTTTGCCACCGCTGAACGGCTTTTTCATGTCCCGCGCTCTGTAAATAAACATTTGCGCTCGAAAACGCCCAATCCTGCCAAAATCTAACGTAGCGATGATGAACCGGATTATGGTTAACGTAATTGAGACTTGCCAGTAAATGCCGGCGCGATTTCATGTTGCGCTCGAAAAAATTAAACCAAACTTTACGTCCTGGCTGATTATCTTCTTGATTCCAGCGCCGCGCCGAATGCCCATGAAAAAGTCCTATTTGTTTTTTGAACTCATCAATATTATCTGTTCGCAAAAGCAAGTGATAATGGTTTGGCAAAACGCACCAAGCGTATAATTTCACTTCGCATTTATTACAAATATTCAATAATTCTTTTTCACATTTGGCTAAACGTTCCTCAGTTTTGCCAATAATTGGAGCGTGTTCGTAGCAAGCGGCGGTAAAAATGAAACTAACAAAGCCTTGATACTTTAAGTGCGGCGGCGAATGCCACGGCGACTTGCGCGCTTTACGCTCTGCCAATTCCCTGGCGCGCTCTTCATCACTCATTCCCCGCCATCTATACATATTTTTCTTCAGTTCAGAGTTCACGCTTTAGCGTGATTTCTTTTTAGAGCGCGTGTTTTATGTTTAGAGTTCACGCTTTAGCGTGCTCTTTAGTTTAGAGTTCACGCTTTAGCGTGCGAATTCAAACTAAAGTTTGAACTCTAAACTTTTTAAGAACTTTACTGCGCTTCGACAATTTTGATTTCGTTGTCGGTCAGACCGTAGAGCTGATAAACAAGCTCGTCAATTTGCCGGTCGAGCGCGTTTGAGCGGTTTTGATAATAATCTTTGTCTCTGTCCGTCCGCGCCGCTTGTTGCTGTTTCTTCACATCAAGCAACTGTTCGACCAGTGAAACCATTTTATCGTGCATCGCTTTTTCGTTTTTATCGGTGAAATTGATTTGACGGATTGGAAGATGACGTATGAAACGTGATTCATAACTAAACCAACCGCCTCTCATAGATGTTGCTGTTTGATGTATAAACCATTCCAATAAACGAGAATTTAGAAGCCCAAGAATATATAAACGTGAATTGTCAGGATTAGCTAAGATTCCATAACCACCAGCGGTTCCGCCAGTAAAAAAAATATCTCCAACTGCGTCTAATGAAAAAGCAGAATGGGGTGCAATATCAGGAGTGAAAATTTTGGATAATGGCATTACATCAAGTGCTTTCGGATAAACATATCCATACCATTTATCACCTATCATTTTTCCATTTTCGCGGTTTTCTAAATATTTCCTATTATCAAGTAAGTACTTCCAAGTTAATGGATAATCTTCTTTAAAAATTGATGTTGAAATTAAGCCATTCAAACCGTTTTTTTGCCGCTCGTAAGGAAAAAGAATTAACCGATTAGTTTTAGTTAAAAAATATCGTTTACTATCTCCGCCCTTTATCAAAGGATGAAGTAAAACTGATTCCAGCCAATACTCTGATTGCTTCTCTCTTGAAAAAACTTTTACCTGCTTATCGCTTCTTTCTATTTCTTCAACAATATAAATTTTATCCGCGCTTGTTTTAATTCCTTGAAAGATACGTTCCGTTACATCTTCTAGTTTTATCGGAATTGCTTTTAGCCTCTCAAGCAATCTTGAGCCACTTCCAATATTAAAATTCCACTCGCTCATGGTGATGTTTGCAGCTTGAATTGCTCCACGCAAACTTGTGCCTTTTTCGCGCCACGCTGGAAGATTATCTGCTTTAACAAAATCAATTTCTTCTGTCGCTGATTTGTTTGCAAAAAGTAGAGCAGTGTAAGTTGTCGCGCCGTCGAAAATTTGCTGATCAGCGAAATGAACGATGTGCGATAAGTTTTACCTTTTGCCAGCAAGCCGCGCAAAGGTTCACCATATTTCGCATTGAAAAATTTGTGCGGCAAAATGTAACCAAGCTTGCCGTGTTCATTCATTTTCCGCAAAGCCTGTTCGACAAAAACAACGTAAATATCGTAATTGCCTTTTGCCGCCGCAAAGTAATTTCGCTTGAAGTAATCCAAAGCCATCGGCACGTTTTCCTGCATCGTTTGAATCCGAATGTAAGGCGGATTGCCAACGATTGCGTCAAAGCCGCCACGCCGCATTATTTCAAGGAATTTGTCTTCGTAGCTCATTGGGTTGAGCTTACGTTCTTCGCGTCGTTCAAAAAGCTGTCCGTCGAGAATGCCCCAATCTATGAGCGAATTACCGCAGACGATATTTTTGCTCAAATCCGGTAATATTTTTTCGCCTAATTTCGGTTGATAAGCGCGGGCTGAAGCGGTGGTTGTGTCTTCGAGAAGTTTTAGGAAAAGAGATAATTGCGCGACTTCGACGGCTTGCGCGTCAATGTCAACGCCGTAAATGTTGTTTTTGAGAATCGCGCGGCGTTGGGCGATTGAAAGCGTAAAACTGCCGTCCGCGTTTGGAATACAACCAGCCGCTTCCGCCACGCCTTTTCTACGCGGCGCATTGTAATAATCGGCATGATAACGCAGCAATAAATCATAGACTCCAAGCAAAAACGAACCTGAACCGCAAGCAATATCGGCAAAACGCAGTTCTTTGATTTCTTCGGGCGTTTTGTCTGCGATGAGTTTGCCGACCGTGTTTTCGACGATGTAGCGCACAATGTATTCGGGCGTGTAATAAACGCCGCCAGCTTTGCGGACTTCCGGTTTTTCTTCAATAGTGGCGCGTTTGTCGGTGGCAACGATGACTTTGCCCAAGAAACGTTCGTAGATGCTGCCCAAAATGTGAATCGGAATCGAGTTAAAATCGTATGGCGAATCTTTTGGCGACAATTCGCCGCAGATGTCGATGAAAATTCGTTCGTCCGATTTAAAGTCGGACGAATCAATGTAATGCTGCTTGAAAATGATGCCGTTATAAAAGCCATTCAAACGCGAAGATGTGCGAACAAAATCAGCCCACGAATGGAATTTATCAATCATCGTTTCAGGCTCAATCAGTTTGTCTTCCAAAAAGCGAATAAAAACAAGTCGGTCAAGCGTTCGCGCGACGGATTCCGTCAAATCTTCGCTGTCCAAATCAGGATTTTTATTTTTAAAAGCGCGGGCCAGCGCATCGCGGTAAACATCGAGTTCAGCTAAAAAAGATTCATCAACCGATTGCTGAATTGCTGTGGCAAAAAGTTTGGCTTGTTTCGCGCCGCGTCCGCGTTTTGGCAGATTTTTGGCGTAGTCTTCGAGTGAGCCTTTAAGCACTGATTCACGCGAGAAAAGATAATAAATCTCAGCAAACTTAGCTTCATCAGCATATTCGCGATAATGAATCTTTTGCAGAAAAAAGTTCTCCGCCGTTTTAATGTTCGGTTTGTAACGGCAATCTAAAATTCGGAATTGTTCAAAATCGGTCAAAACCGCAATCGGCGTCTTGCTCGACCAGCCGTAACGAATCGCTTGAAAATAATCGTCCGAGTTATCAATATTGCGCGCTGGCTTTTTCGCCTCAACATAAAATTTCACATCGCGAAAGTTCGGCGCGGCGAAAAAAGCGTAATCGGCTTTCTTTAAACGATTGCTAATGGAAACTCCGCGCTCAACTTTGACTTCCTGTTCATAAGGATTTTTCTCGCGCTCATGATTTACGTCCCAACCCAGCGCAATCCAAAATTTATCAATAAAATCAAGCCGCGCTTGTGCTTCGGAGTAAGACGAATCAAGAAAACTTTGTTCGTTGCAGTGAAAATCATTGACCAATTCGGTAACGCGGGCAAATGCGGTGGAAAACGTTTGTTCGCTCATAACAAGAAAAGATAATAAAAAACCGAGAGAATTAAAACTCTCTCGGTTACGTTAGCAGCAAAGCCGTCCGATTTAGATACGCAGAACCGCTTGCCTCTAGCCGATTTGGAAATCAGCTAATCGAAAAACGGTTACTGCTTGAGCGCAATTTCTTTTTCCATGACGACGATATTCTTGCCGATGGTAATCATTGTAACGGGCGTAAATCCTTCGGCAATGGCTGCGTCAATGTCTTTGTGCAGCTTGGTTTCGACCCGCGCCACAATCAATTTGTATTCGTAACCCCGCCGCGCGTTTGGCTCGCGCTCCATCAACATTGCCAGTTCTGCCACCAGAAAGCCTTGTTTGAAAATTATTGTTCGAGGCAATAAACGATAGCCTTGGGCGGCGTTATCGTTGAGTTCTTTTTCCATCGTTTTATTGCGCACCGTCCCCAACAGTTTATAGCTGTAAGGTTGGCTTTCGATTTTCTCAACGCGCTTGAGCAAAATCGCCATGTCGTAAGTCGCCGTTGGCGCGCCGTATAAAACACGAAATCCTTTTGCCGCAACTTCGCCAAGCTCTTTCTCCATCGTCTCCATTTTTTTGGTCGAAAGAATTAGATACGATTGACCGTCTTCAACTTTTACTCTGTCAGCAACGGCTTTTTCCTGAGCCGCAGTGAAAGTAGCCAACGTTAATAACAATATCAGCGCAAGAATATTTCTTTTCATTTTAATTTGGTTAATTTGCCTCTATCAGTTTCCTAAAATCGTACAGGGTTTATTTTTCAGGGTTTATTTTTCGAGAATCAAATTTAGTCCGTCAGAATAGAAAAAATTCCTCGCTTGTTTTCAGATTTCGCCTCTGCTGGAGTTAAAACGGGTCCAGCAGTGTGCCCCGATTGAGCAAAACTGACGTCTGCGAAAACCAAACTCAGAATAGCTAACAAAGTGAAGTTGTATATTTTCATAACAGTTTAAACTGTTTTTGTCATTGCTTCGCTATCAGGTTTCCAGCGCAAAACTGGTTTTCGCGCTGCCGTTGCTTCGTCGAGTCTCCCGATGCGCGTTGAATGCGGCGCGCCAATTACTAAATCAGGATCGGTTTGGGCTTCTTGCGCGATTGATTTCATCGCTTCGATAAACGCATCCAAATCGCCGCGTCCGACAGATTCTGTCGGTTCAATCAGCATCGCGCCTTCAACTATTAGGGGAAAATAAACTGTCATCGGGTGGAAACCGTAATCAATCAGACGTTTGGCAATATCGAGCGTGTGAACGCCTGTGCGAGATTGTTTTTTGTGCGACAAGATAACTTCGTGCATGGAATCAGCGGCAAACGGTTTGTCAAAATCTTCCTGCAAATGATGCCCGACGTAACGCGCGTTTAAAACAGCGGCTTCGGTTGCTTCGCGCAAGCCTTCAGCACCGTGCGTTTGAATGTAGGCGAGCGCCCGGACAAACATTCCAAAGTTGCCGAAAAACGCTTTGACGCGACCGATAGTTTCTGGACGATTAAAATCTAATTTATACGTTTCGCCCTCTTTGACAACGCGCGGGACGGGCAAATGCGGTTCTAATTCCGCCGTACAGCAACACGGACCTGAACCGGGACCGCCGCCGCCGTGTGGTGTCGAAAAGGTTTTATGTAAATTTAGATGAATGACATCAACGCCCATATCTCCGGGGCGCGCCACCCCAACGAGCGCGTTCATGTTCGCGCCGTCCATGTAAACCAATCCGCCCGCCGAGTGAATTGTCTCGCAGATCTGTTTGATATTGATTTCAAACAATCCGACGGTGCTTGGGTTTGTCAGCATCAAACCGGCAATTCCGCCCTCGGCGCAAAGCTGGTTGAGATGTTCTAGATCGGTCAAGCCTTCAGCGGTCGAACGCACGGTTTTAACATGAAAGCCAGCCATATGTGCCGATGCCGGATTTGTTCCATGCGCAGAATCGGGAACCAGCATCACGCGGCGGTCTTTAGACGCTTCGCCGTCGCGTTTGTCTAAAAACGCGCGAATAAGCATCACGCCGGTCATCTCGCCGTGCGCTCCGGCGGCAGGCTGCAAACTAATTCCGGGCAGTCCGGTAATTTCTATCAAATCTTCCTGCAGCTCGTAAATCAGACGCAGAGCCCCTTGCGCTTCGGATTCAGGCGCGAGAGGATGCAGATTAATAAAACCCGGAATCCGCGCTACCTTTTCGTTGAGACGCGAATTGTATTTCATCGTGCAGGAACCGAGCGGGTACATGCCGAGGTCAATCGAATAATTCCACGTTGACATTCTGGTGAAGTGACGAATGACGTCAACTTCTGAGACTTCCGGCAAACCGTCAAGATCGTCCTGGCGGCGTAAATCCGGTGGCAAGATTTCGTCGAGATTTGTTTCTTCGACATCTAATTTCGGTAATTTGTAGCCGACTCTGCCCGCCTGCGACCGCTCAAAAATAAGCGGCTCGTTTTGAGTTGGATGTTGCGTAACTTTTGTAATACCCATTTGTTCTATTTGATTTCTGAAAGCCCTTCGACTAGCCGGTCAATTTGCGAGCGCGAACTGGTTTCGGTGACGCAAACCAAAAAGTCGTTTGGATTGTCTTTGTAATAACTCGAAAGAGCCAAACCGCCGATAATGCCTTTTTCAATTAAGAGTTGTTTTAAAATCTCTCCGGCGGAACGCGGAGCGCGAACGACAAATTCGTTAAAACGAGGCGCGGAAAACGGCAGCGAAAAGCCGTCGAGAGCG
>JBDTZD010000384.1:0-27074 GCA_040005335.1 Pyrinomonadaceae bacterium
GAAACGAAAGAAACCGCTTAGTCTTTGGACAAAGAGGAAGATAGTTAAACTAAAAAATGTCTCCAGAACTTGTAAAAGTCACGATCAACGGGCAGGAGTTTGAAGTGCCAAAGGGTGCGCAGCTAATCGAAGTCTGCCGCGAAAAAGGCTTTGGCATTCCATCGTTTTGTTACTATTCAGATCTTGCTCTTCAGGCATCGTGCCGGATGTGCCTCGTGCGCATTGAAAAAATGCCGAAACTGCAAACTTCCTGCACCATCACCTGCACTGACGGGATGATTGTTACGACGCAGAGCGAGGAAATCGAAAAAGCGCAGCGCGCAATGTCGGAATTCCTGCTTGCCAATCATCCGCTCGATTGCCCTGTTTGCGACCGGGGCGGCGAGTGCGAATTGCAGGAAATGATTTTTGATTGGGGCGGACTCGAAGAACGCTTTACCGAACGCAAAAACGCTTACCCGGAGAAATATCTTTCGCCAATGGTCGCTAACGATCAGCAGCGCTGCATTTTGTGCAAACGCTGTACGCGTGTCTGCGACGAATGGATGGGCGAAGAAGCGATTGAAGCCGGAAGCCGCGGCGTCAACACCGTTATCGGAACTTATGACGGCTGGCTCAACTGTTCGCAGTGCGGCAATTGCATCGAAGTTTGCCCGACCGGAACTTTGCTTGATGCAACCTACCGACACGAATCACGCCCGTGGGAATTAGATCAAACCGTTTCAACCTGCACATATTGCTCGGACGGCTGCCAATTATCAGTTGGCTCGCGCGGCGGTGACGTTTTACGAGTCGTTGCTCGTGACCGTTATGTCAACGGCATCAACGGCGAGTTTCTTTGCGCCAGGGGACGTTTCGCGCATCATTTCGTCAACGATAAAGAACGTGTTAAAACACCGCTCGTCCGCTATAAAAAGGGCGGCAGATTGATTCCGACAACTTGGGATGAGGCGATTCGGTTTGTCGCAATGAAGCTCAACGAAGTTTTTGAAACAAGCGGTAAAGATTCAATTGGATTTATCGGCAGTCCGCGCCTGACGAATGAGAGTTTATTTACTTTAAAAAAGTTTGCGAACGAAGTCGTCGAAAATCAAAATTATGCCATTGCTGACGCCAATAATTGGATTCCGTTTTTCGCAAATTTGAGCGCGCCGCTGGCAACGCACAAAGACATTCGTCATGCGAAAACGATTTTGATGATCGGCGGCAATCCTAAAGAGCGTCAGCCTTTCACCGATAAACAGATTTTGCAAGCGGTTCGCAACGGCGGCGCTAACTTGATTGTTGTTAATGACGTGCCGATTCGCACCGCTCGCCGCGCTTCGCAGTTTGTCCATCTTAATCCCGACTCTTACGACGCCTTTTTCCTAGCTTTAGCGGATGCCGAAAACGTCGAATCTGCCGTCAAAAAGCTTGGCGTTGAATCTAGCGAACTGCAAGCCGTCCGCGATACTGTCAACGCGACTCAAGGCGATGTCGTCATAATTTTGGGAGATAATTTAAGTGCTGAAGCACTAGCCATCGCCGCCCAACTTCCTCTGCATCATGCGGGGCAAAAAGTTTTGCTCCATCCGCTGCCGCTCTACAACAACAGCGTCGGAGCCGTTGATATGATTGGCGGCGGAAGACCGGTTGCGGATGTTGTTAAAAATTCCCGCGCTCTATACATCGCTGGAAGTCTTTTGCCGCAGCATTTGAACGAAAGCGATTTATCTAGTAAGGATTTTGTTGTTGTTCAAGAGTTGTTTGAAACTGCCGCGACCGAATTTGCAGATGTGGTTCTGCCCGCTGCGAGCTTTGCCGAACAGGACGGCACCTTTACAAACAATGACGGGCTGGTGCAGCGCGTCCGGCAGGCGATTGCGCCGGTTCACCAAGCCAAACCGGATTGGATGATTTTATCCCTTCTGGCAAAAGAGTTCGGTGTGGATTTCGGTTACAACATGGCCGCCACCATTGCCTTTAAACAAATTGCTGACAGCAATTCGGCTTACAGCGGTTTGCGTTATCCGTCTTTAAAAGACGAATCAAATCCGGTTCAGGTCAAACATGAAATCTTTAGCAAAAACGAATTGTCAACCGAAATTGAATTATTAAAAAAACGTGTTGAAACTCTGCCGGAAATTGCGGACAAAATCATGGCAGAACCGGCTGTCGGGTCGGAACTGCATGTTCCTGGCACGCTGACAGGCAAAACGCCGGAGTTTGCCTATCTCTGGGGTGGTAATGAGAAACCGGAAAACGTACTGGTTTCTCCGCTTTATCAAATTCAAAGAAACGGCAAACTCGAAGAAATGGCAGTTGCCGCAGACTAAACGGATTTTGGATTTTGGATTTTGGTTTTAGATTGGTGTGTTTATTACAGTTGTGTAAGATAAGACGCATAGCAATTAATCCAAAATCCAAAATCCAAAATCCAAAATCAAACTGATGGATTGGTCACCGTTAATTTTTATTGTTCTTAAAACTATCGCCTGTTTTGCCGCATTTACTGCTGTGCTGATGGTAGTCGCCTATACGGTTTTAGCCGAACGGAAAGTGCTCGGCTATATTCAAGGGAGAATTGGACCGAACCGCGTCGGACCCTGGGGATTATTGCAACCGTTTGCAGACCTTTTCAAATTTATCTTCAAAGAAGATTTAATACCAGATAAAGCCACGCAGTTTGTTTATTTACTCGCGCCGCTGATAGCGCTTATCTGCGCTTTGATGCCGATGGTGGTTTATCCCTTTGGACCGCACGTCACGGTTCCCACCGAATCATTTGCTCCGTATGTTAGCTGGATTCCGCTGATTGGTCCTTCTCTAGCTTCTTTGCTTATTGCCATCACGCCAAATTTCGAAAATTTTCCGTTTGCGATTGCGCGCTTTGATGTATCTCTGCTTTATGTTTTAGCGATTACATCAGTCGGCGTTTACGGAATTGCGCTGGCAGGATGGGCGTCGAATAATAAATACAGTTTGATGGGCGGTTTGCGTTCGTCGGCGCAAATGATTTCCTACGAACTTTCAATGGGAATGTCGGTGATCGGCGTAGTTATTTTATCTGGTACGCTTGACGTTTTCACAATTGTTGAAAATCAAGCCAAAAATATCGGCGGCGTTTTTCCGGGCTGGTACGTTTTTCCCCAAATTTTAGGTTTTATCGTGTTTTTGATTTCGGCGTTTGCCGAAACCAATCGCGTGCCGTTTGACTTGCCCGAAGCCGAAACCGAACTTGTCGCTGGGTTTCACACTGAGTATAGCGCGCTTAAATTCGCCCTCTTTTTTATGGCGGAATACGTCAATATGTTTACCGTTTCGGCAATGTGCGTGACGCTCTTTTTCGGCGGCTGGCACTTTCCGTTTTTGTCGTATCTTTTGCCCGTCGGTTCAATCGGCTACGCGCTTATTAGTGCCGGGTTTTTCTTTTTCAAAATTTTCTGTTTTCTGTTTTTCTACATTTGGGTGCGCGGAACGCTGCCGAGGTTTAGGTTTGACCAACTGATGAATTTTGGGTGGAAGTTTTTGCTGCCCGTCGCAATTTTGAACGTGATTCTGACGGCCACTGCCAAACTTATTTGGTACGCCCAATAGTTCAAAAATTTATTAAAATGCTTGAAACAATTGCCTCAATAGCCGCATTTTCATTGTTCGCTGGACTTGCTATTGGTTTCGCCGGGTCGGTCGTGTATCAGCGCAATCCGCTGTATAGCGCAATTTCGCTGATCGGCGTCTTCCTCTCGCTAGCTTGTATTTATGTGACGCTCGCCTCGCCCTTTATCGCTGCCACGCAGATTCTGGTGTATGCCGGAGCGATTATGGTCCTGGTCGTTTTCGTCATCATGCTGCTCAACATCGAAGAGGATTTAATAGCGACAAAACGGCTCAAAGCTTTAACGGTAATCGGAGCGATTATGGGTTTGGCGTTGGCAGCACAAGCCGGGTTTATTTTTTATGCCGTCACAACTCCGCTTAACAGAAACGGCTCGACAGCAACGGGGCAACCGACGATGGGCGCCACTCAGGCCATCGGCGAATCTCTTTTTACGAGATATTTACTGCCGTTTGAAGCGACGGGATTGCTTTTGCTGATGGCAATTGTCGGCGCGATGCTGCTCTCGCGCCGTCTCTCGACGGAAAAGCTTGAGGCTGTCGTCGAACACGAAAGAGAACTTCGCCACGACGCTGATTTTAATTAAGTATATGGTTCCACATCTCGCATTTTATCTGGCTTTGTCCGGGATTTTATTTGCCATCGGCGCATTTGGCGTGGTCTATAAACGCAACGCGATTGGAATGTTTATGTGCATTGAGCTGATGCTTAACGCCGTCAACTTGAGTTTCGTCGCCTTTTCGCGGTACTTCAACGACACTACGGGGCAAATGTTTGTCTTTGTTGTGATGTGCGTCGCTGCCGCCGAAGCCGCCGTCGGGCTTGGAATTATCATTTCGATATTCCGCAATCGAGAATCACTTGATGTTGACGATGCCAGCATTTTGAAAAATTAACTTTTAGATGATTAATGCGGGAGTTCTGACATTTCAGGAATTTGTGATGCGCGAACCGTTGCCGCTTTCGACGATTCATGAAGCTGTGCTTGAGTTTTTACAAGGGCGTGATGATGTTGTCTTGTTCGGAGCACAAGCAGTCAATGCATACGTCAGTGAACCGCGAATGACACAGGATGTGGATTTACTTTCGACCCGCGCCAAAGAATTAGCTGAGGAATTGCGAGAGCATTTGAATCAAAAATTTCACATTGCTGTCCGCGTTCGTGAAATTGCTGATGGAAAAGGTTTCCGAATTTATCAAGTACGAAGCGAAGGGAATCGTCATCTGGTTGATTTGCGTCTTGTCGAAGAATTACCAAACACGCAGAGAATCGAGAATATTTTGGTTTTATCGCCGGCAGAATTGATTGCAAGCAAAGTTGTTTCATATCATTCACGCAAAGGTAAACCCAAAGCCGGAACTGATTGGCGCGATTTGGCAATGTTACTGCTAAAATTCTCCGAACTTAAAACAGAAAACGGCGAAGTCAGCAAAATTCTGCGAGCACGCAAAAGCAGTGCAGTAGTTTTGGACGTATGGCTAGAGTTAGTCGCACAAGAAATTTTGCTAGAAGATGAAAATGAAGATTTGATTTTCTAGTTTGAGCATTAATCAATGATTGAAAACAATTTTTTAAGCCTGATTATTTTTGCGCCTTTACTTGGTGCGGTCATCAACTGGCTGTTTGGCAAACGAGCAAATAGCGAGCTTTTTAGCGGTGCAGTCGCCTGTTCCGCCGTCGGCGTATCGTGCATAGTAGCCTTTATGGTTGCCTTTGGGATCGGGACGCCGCATCAGGGCGCGCTTTTTACCGCTAACAATCAACCGATTTTTGACCAAATCTGGACTTGGGTTGAGGTCGGAAAATTCCGCGCTGATTTTGGGTTGGCAATGGATCATTTAAGCGCAATATACGCTTGTTTTGTCACCTTTGTCGCTCTTCTGATTCACGTTTTCGCCACCGGTTACATGCACGGCGACAAAGGATTTTACCGCTTTTTCGCTTACCTGAATCTGTTCATGTTTTCGATGCTGACGCTGGTTTTGGCGGACAACTTTTTGCTGATGTTTGTCGGTTGGGAAGGCGTCGGTCTCTGCTCTTATTTGCTGATTGGTTATTACATCAAACGCGACGAAGCGCGCCGCGCCGCCAAGAAAGCATTTGTCGCCAACCGGATTGGCGATTGGGGCGTTTTGATGGGCATGTTTTTGCTCTTTTCGATGACCGGCTCAATTTCTTTTTACGATAAAACAGTCGGCGGCGTTCAAGTTGCAAGCTCCTTGCGCATTATCGGCGAAATGGCGCAAGACCCATTTACCGCTGGCGCATTGATCGCGGGCGGGATTACCTCAATCGCAATTTTGTTATTTATCGGCGCGACCGGAAAATCGGCGCAAATTCCTTTATTTGTCTGGCTGCCGGATGCAATGGCAGGTCCGACTCCGGTCTCCGCTCTGATTCACGCGGCAACAATGGTGACGGCGGGCGTTTATCTGGTTGTCCGCTGCAACGCAATTTATCAAAACGCTCCGACCGCGATGTTTATTGTCGCGGTCATCGGCGCGGCGACGGCGATTTTTGCCGCGACAATTGGTTTAGCGCAAAACGATATTAAAAAAGTTCTGGCTTATTCGACAGTCTCGCAGCTTGGTTATATGTTTTTGGCATGCGGCGTCGGCGCGTTCGGCGCGGCAATTTTCCACGTCATGACGCACGCTTTTTTCAAAGCTCTGCTTTTTCTTGGTTCGGGTTCAGTGATTCACGGAATGCACCACGAGCAGGATATGCGAAAAATGGGCGGTTTGCGGAAGTTAATGCCGATTACGCACATCACGATGCTGCTCGGCTGGCTGGCGATTTGCGGAATAGCTCCGTTCGCCGGATTTTTCTCAAAAGACGAAATTTTGTACCGTACTTTCGCTGCCAAAGGTTTACCTGCCGGTTGGAATTATGCTTTGTGGCTTATTGGAATAGTTACGGCAGTTTTGACGGCAGTTTATATGACGCGTTTGATGACCATGACTTTTTGGACTCCGGCGCGGTTTGGCGAACATGCAGTCACCGACGGCACACATGAACACGAAGGCGCGGATGCCGAAGAAGCCGCCCACGCACACGGAGATGCGACTGATTCAACGCATCACGATAATGTTGATGACGATGAAGACGAAGAACATGCGCATCACGGAGCAGTTCATCCACACGAGTCACCTGCGACAATGTGGGTTCCGCTCGCGGTTTTGGCGGTGCTGTCAACCGTCGGCGGATTGGTTGGAATTCCCTACGCTTTAAGTTCATCTGTTGGAGCTGGCGATTTGAATGTTTTTGAACACACGCTCGAACCCGTAATTGCCAAAGTTGGTCTAAAACACACTGGCGAAGCCGCACATACAACCAACGCTGCCGGACACGAATCAAGCGTAGCCGTCGCGCCCGAAACGCATGCGCCAACGGTTGCCGCTGAACATGGCGAAACGGCTGTGCATCATGAACATTCGCAAGAGGAAATAAATACTGAACTCGGTTTGGCTGGATTGTCGTTCGCGCTGGCAATTATCGGAATATTAATTGGTTACTTCGTCTTTAAACCGCGTCCGCTTCTCTTGATGCCGAAAATTTTGGAAAAGAAATGGTATGTTGACGAATTTTACAACCGATATATTGTTGATCCGATTACCAACGGTTCACGCGAAGGTTTGTGGAAAATTTTTGATGTCGGAATAATTGACGGATTGATCAACGGGATGGGCGCGTTTATGGCTGAACTTGGCAACGTTGTCCGCCGCGTTCAAGTCGGTTTCGTCCGTTCCTACGCGGCTTTTATCCTGCTTGGCGCACTCGTCGTCATCGGCTATTTCGTTTATTACGGGCTAAAATTGGTTTAGCAGAATAACAATGAATTTTTTAACCGAAAATCTTTTAACCACTTTGATTTTGCTGCCTGTCATTGGCGCGCTGGCTGCTGTTGCCCACGCGCTGTTGCAGCCTAATCAAAAAGAAACCCATTATCGCTCCATTGCGCTCGTCTTTACGACAATCAATTTTCTAGTCTCGCTCCTTTTGCTTGGCGGAGGCGGGCTAAATGCGAACGGTTTTTCTTTTGTCAGAAATGTACCCTGGATCCAAGCCATTGGCACAAATTATCACGTTGGCGTTGATGGATTGAGCATTTGGTTGGTTATTTTGGCGACGTTCATTATGCCGATTGCCGTTCTCTCGAGCTGGAACGCAGTAGAAAAACGTCATGCCGCCTTTTACATTTTTTTATTGCTGCTGGAGAGCGCCATGATCGGCGTTTTCTGCTCGCTCGATTTGCTCGTTTTCTATTTATTTTTTGAGGCTTCGCTGGTTCCGATGTTCTTTTTGATTGGCATTTGGGGCGGTGAAAAACGCATTTATGCGGCGACCAAGTTTTTTATTTACACTGCAATCGGCTCTTTATTGATGCTGGTCGGAATTATCGCGCTTTTTTATCTGCATTTAACGGCGACCGGTGCGGGAACTTTTGATTATGTCGTTTTGCTCAATTCGCTGACTACTAATGCGCTCGTTTTGCCCCACACAACGGCGGTTTTAATTTTCTTTTCGTTTGCCATCGCGTTTGCGATTAAAGTCCCAATGTTTCCGCTTCACACCTGGCTGCCGGACGCACACACCGAAGCCCCAACCGCTGGTTCGGTTATTTTGGCTGCTGTCATGCTCAAGATGGGAACTTACGGCATTCTGCGTTTTTGCTTCACGCTTTTTCCTGAAGTCGCGCGTCAATACGCCGGACTTTTTATCGCGCTCGCGGTTATTGGTATTATCTACGGCGCGCTCGTCGCGATGGTGCAGCCGGACATTAAAAGGCTCGTCGCTTATTCTTCGGTTTCGCACATGGGTTTTGTCATTTTGGGAATGTTCGCGTTTAACGAGCTTGGAATGCAGGGCGCGCTTTATCAAATGCTTAATCACGGTGTTTCAACCGGAGCTTTGTTTTTGCTCGTCGGGATGATTTATGAGCGCAGACACACGCGGGCAATTACTGAATATGGCGGAATCGCTAACGTCATGCCTTTGTACGCGACGTTTTTTGTTTTCACTACAATGTCTTCCATCGGTTTGCCTTTTTTAAACGGGTTTGTCGGTGAATTTCTCACGATGCTCGGAATGTGGAACTCGAACGCATTGGTTGTAACCAGCTATTACAATTGGAATAACATTGCGGCGATGGCAGCCGGAACGGGCGTCATTCTGGCAGCGGTTTATTTGCTTTGGATGCTCCAACGAGTTTTGTTCGGTAAGATCACGAACGCCAAAAATCAAACTTTGACAGATTTGAATTGGCGTGAAATCGGTTTGATGGCTCCGCTTCTTTTCTTAATGGTTTTTATGGGAGTTTATCCGAAACCGTTTTTGGAGCGTTCAAAGGCGAGCGTTGTCGCAGTCGAGAAACGGCTCGAAAATCGGGCGGCGGGCGGCACGATTGCCCAAATACCGGAAAATAAGCCAGAAAATCATTAATGAAAAAACTGTTTTTTTCAATTTTCCTTTTTCTATTGAGTCTTGCAGTTAATGCCCAAATCAGCAGAGCGCAAGATTTTTACGGTACGACCGACTTAAAAACTTTTCGAGAGGGACGCGACAAAGAATTTCGTGACCCTAAAGAGTCACCGTTACGCGAAAAAGATTTTGCAACTTTTAAAGGCTTAAAATATTATTCGCTCGATCAAACATTTCGCGTAGCGGCAGAGTTTAAACCGACAAGAGGTGCAAAGTTTTTTCGGATGCCAACCTCTTCACAGCAGACACAACGTTTTGCAAAATACGGTGAGCTTAAATTTAAGCTAAATGGACAGGAAATTACCTTAAACGTATATCAAGCCGAAGCTGTCTTGCTTGACGAAAAATTGAAAAAGTATCAAGACCTTTTGTTCGTTCCATTTAAGGATCTAACAAACGGCGCGAAAACTTATGGCGGCGGGAGATATTTAGACGTTAAGATTCCGCCGTCAAATAAAGTAATTTTAGATTTCAATTTGGCTTACAATCCTTCGTGCGCGTATGGCAGCGATAAATTTTCCTGCCCCATTCCGCCTAAGGAAAATCATTTACCGATAAAAATCGAAGCAGGCGAGCAATCGTATTTGTCGGACAAAGAAAACGAACACAAAAAATGAACGCATTTCTTTTTCAACTTGTAGCACCGGAAATCAATTTTCCGCTTATATTGCCTGAATTAATTGTGGCCACGGTTGGCGCAATCATCATGCTCTATGATTGCTTCTTTCCAAATCAGCGCCAGACTACGGGCGCGGTTTCCCTCCTTGGGTTGGGTGCGGCTGCAGTCGCCGCAATTTGGCTCTGGACAAACGGCGGCTCGGTTGATGCGAGCCGGGATTTTAACGGCATGATTGCCTTTGACGGGCTGCGTTTAAGTTTTACCCTAGTCTTTATCATTGTCACTGCGCTGACGATTTTGATTTCCACGGTTTGGGTAGAAAACGAAGATTTACCTGCCGGCGAATATCACGCACTGCTTCTATTTGCCACGGTCGGCATGATGCTGATGGCTTCGGGCAACGATTTGGTAATGATTTTCATTGGGCTCGAAACGCTTTCGATTGCGACATATGTTTTGGCTGGGTTGCGCCGAACCGATTTGCGTTCAAACGAATCCGCGCTCAAGTATTTTATCCTTGGTTCTTTTTCATCGGCGTTTTTGCTGTACGGGATGGCTTTGATATATGGCGGAACCGGAACCAAAACGGGCTTGGCGGGAGTAACAAATATTACAGAAATTGGGACGCGTGTGGTCGAGGGCAATTTACAATTTCCGGCCCTTTTGCTCGTCGGAGCAGCGTTGATGCTGATTGGTTTTGGCTTTAAAATCGCTGCCGCGCCGTTTCATGTGTGGACGCCAGACGTTTACGAAGGCGCGCCGACGCCAATTACTTCTTTGCTCGCGACGGGATCAAAAGCAGCTGGTTTTGCGGCATTTTTGCGCGTCTTTATTTTCGCTTTTCCGTTTGTGGCTGCGACGAGCGCGACTTTAAACACAGCTTCGTCTCAAGTTCATGAAGCGTGGTTAACGGCTTTGATTTTAATGGCGGGTTTGACAATGATCGTCGGTAACGTCGCGGCGATTGTCCAAAATAATGTCAAGCGAATGCTCGCTTATTCCTCGATTGCTCACGCCGGTTATGCGCTCGTCGGATTTATCGGCGCAGGAGTGGCTAGCAACGCGGCAAAGCGCGAAGACGCCATTGCTTCCGTCGCCTTTTATATGCTTAGTTATGCGGTAACTTCGCTCGGAGCTTTTGCGATTGTCACCCTTATCGCACAGAAAGGCGACCGCCGCACTGAATTTGAAGATTATGTTGGGATCGGCTTTAAATCGCCCCTACTCGCATTTTCACTTTCACTCTTTATGCTTAGTTTATTCGGGATTCCATTGACGGCCGGATTTATGGGCAAAGTGTTGGTCTTTCGTCCGGCGCTGGAATCGGCAGATTCAAATCCGAATTTATATCTGCTCGTCATTTTTGCAGTGATTAACACGGCGATTTCAGCGTATTATTATCTGCGGCTTATTGTCGTGATGTTTTTCCGCGAGCGCTCGACCGAATGGGTTTCTCCGCGTGTGCCGACGAGTTTGGCGATTGTTTTAGTTTTAACTGTTCTCGGAGTTTTTTATTTCGGCATTTTCGGCAATGGCACGTTTGAAGGTTTTCGTCGGCAACCCGTCAAGCAACAGGTTCAGGCCGTAAAATAATTATAAGAGTGAGAAGTATCCTTACTCAGCTTTAGTTTCTATAGATTGCGGGCGGGATTCATTCCCGCCCGCAAAAAGTTTGTTATGAGCGTGGAGGGAGCAACTAAGGAAAAAAAGATTAAAAACTTGGTGCGGCGGCCATCCACCGCAACTTTTATTGCAGCGATTAAAGAAAACGCGGGTGAAAACTGGCTGCCGCATGTTTACGCTGAAAAAGTAAGATCTTTACGAACACGGTCAAGTAATTTAAATGTTCCGCCAAGAGAAAACAAAACCGAGATTTTTTATACTTTGCTCGGAGTTGAATTAAAAGTCGCCAAGCAAAGAATTAACTGCCCGGATTTGGCGACTGCGCGTTTTCTCCAGGTTTTCACCAGAATTGGATGTTCCGCAGTTGCAATTCCATACGACATTACTAAAATTTCTATCCTAGCTGACGAGTTAGAGTCGGCGTGGCAGCGTTTGTTATTGTTACTCGAACAAAAAAATGAAATTAATGATTTTTCGCCGCAAACTCGTCTCCGCGCAAGTTTGGTCAAAGAATTGCGTCAAGAAATCGAAGAAATAGGGGCGGGTGAAGCCGTTCCGCATTTTAATCAAAATACTAAGCAAAGGGCAGATAATAAGTAATTAGTTTTAACACGGAAACGACTCGATTCTTTTTGTCATCTAAACAAGTTAGAATAAAAAACATTTATTAATACCAATACTAATTACCTATTACCAATTATTATCACCATGTTAGATGTAGTCTTTAAACAAAAAGCCCCGATGAGCGAACCCGAACCGCTTCCATTTCCTTTTAATCAAAGAACATTTTGTCGGTACGAACCGATTGAAAAACGAATTGAAACAATACGCGTTTTAGTAGTTAATGATTTGCTGCGTTATGATACGGACGTTTCGGACTTAGCTCGCAGTGAATGGAACGGAACGCTCGAAAGCAAGCTGAAATTTGAACGCAAAATTTCGAGCATGGCTTGCGAGAACATCACAAACAACATTCACCGGTTGGTTAAACGTCCAAAATTATTGCTTGTCCATTTATCAGAAGTAGCCGAAGCCGCCGAAGCCTTTCGCCCGCAGGCAATCGTCATGAGCGGCACTCTTACTGATTTTGATTATTACAATCCGGCACATCTCGAAAAATTTGCCAGTTTTATTAAAAAAACGAAAATTCCGGTTTTGGGTATTTGCGGAGCGCACCAGTTAATCGGCATGAGTTTCGGCGAAAAACTGACGACGCTAGATAATTTAGATCCGGCAGAAAAACGCGTGGGGCGCGTTGCCGAGTATCAATATCGTTTCGTCAAAATTACAGATACCCGCGACCCGATTTTCGCCGGAAACAATAATCCTGAAAGCGGTTTGTGGCAGGATTATACCAAAGAAGCCGACATCTTGCGGGTCTGGCAAAATCACGGATTGCAAGTCGCGGGAATTCCCGCCGGATTCAAAAAAATAGCGACCGCGTATCTCTGCAAAAATCAAATGATGGTCAAAACGAGCGATGGGCAACTAATTTACACAGTTCAGTTTCACCTTGAAAAATCGTTTGAAGATTGGAACAAAAATCGAACTCGCTGGGAACATCCAAACGAATCGCGCGATGGGCGTGTTTTGTTTGAAAACTTTTTGAATCTAGCTTTGCAACACGACGAACGGCAAAAAGATAATTAAAAATGGTCAAAAAGGTTTTAAAATGGACTGTAGTTGTTTTAGCAATTATTTTCGTTGGTATTCAATTTGTTCGTCCGGCAATGACAAATCCGCCGATTGATGAAACCAAAACGATTCAAGCTAAATTAAGTGTACCGCCTGAAGTTGATACTATTCTGACCCGTTCGTGTAACGACTGCCATTCAAACAAGACTAACTGGGTTTGGTACAGCAATATTGCTCCTGTTTCATGGCGCATGGCGAATCACGTTGACGATGGACGGCGAAATCTTTCTCTTTCCGAATTTGGCACTTACACGTCAAAAAAAGCAGGTCGCAAGCTTGAAGAAATTTGTGATCAGGTAAAAAGCGGCGAAATGCCTGTTTGGGATTATTTAATCATGCATCCGACCGCAAAACTCAGCGATGCTGACAAACAAACTCTCTGCGATTGGACTGCTAAAGAGCAGGAAACTTTGCAAACAGATACCAAATAAAAAAGAGCAGAAATTTCTGCTCTTTTTTACTGCTTAGATTTGAAAGAAGCTTAGCTTTGCATCGAAGCCAAAAACTCGGAATTGGCTTTTGTTTTAGCTAGTCTTTCTAAGACCACTTCCATTTGTTCGGTCGGAGACAAAGGATTGAGCACGCGGCGCATGACCCAGAGACGGTTTAAATCTTCTTTGCTAATCAGAAGTTCTTCTTTACGCGTTCCGGAACGCTGCAAGTCAATTGCCGGGAAAAGCCGTTTGTCTGAGAGGCGCCGATCAAGATGAATTTCCGAGTTACCGGTTCCTTTGAATTCTTCGAAGATTACATCGTCCATTCTGGAGCCAGTATCAATCAAAGCCGTAGCAATGATTGTCAAACTGCCGCCTTCTTCAATATTGCGCGCCGCGCCAAAAAAGCGTTTCGGACGCTGAAGCGCGTTTGAATCAATACCGCCCGATAAAATCTTACCCGAAGGCGGAACGACCGCATTATGCGCTCGCGCTAATCTCGTTATCGAATCAAGCAGAATCACGACATCTTTTTTATGCTCCACAAGACGTTTGGCTTTTTCAATCACCATGTCCGCGACTTGAACGTGGCGCGTCGGCGGTTCGTCAAAGGTTGAAGAAATGACTTCGCCCTGAACGGAACGCGACATATCAGTTACTTCTTCCGGTCGCTCATCAATCAGCAGAACAATTAAAACGACTTCCGGATGATTTTGCGTGATGGAATTTGCCATGGTCTGCAGAAGCATGGTTTTACCCGTGCGCGGCGGAGCGACGATGAGTGCGCGTTGACCTTTGCCGATGGGGGTCACCAAATCTAGCACTCGCGCTGGAATATTATCGGCGGCGAGTTCCATCCGAAGCTGCTCGTCTGGATAAAGCGGCGTTAAATTGTCAAAGAAAACTTTTTCCCTCGATTGTTCCGGGTCTTCAAAGTTGATTGCTTCGACTTTGATGAGAGCAAAATATCGCTCACCTTCTTTTGGCGGGCGAATCTGACCGGAAACAGTATCTCCGGTGCGCAAATCGAAACGACGAATTTGCGAAGGTGACACGTAAATATCATCGGGACCGGGCAGATAGTTGTATTCAGGTGCGCGCAAAAAACCGAATCCGTCAGGCAGGGTTTCCAAGACGCCTTCGGAGAATATCAATCCACTCTTTTCGGTTTGCGCGGCGAGAACCTTGAAGATTAACTCCTGCTTT
Source organism: Pyrinomonadaceae bacterium (assembly GCA_040005335.1). Classification (GTDB taxonomy): domain Bacteria; phylum Acidobacteriota; class Blastocatellia; order Pyrinomonadales; family Pyrinomonadaceae; genus JBBQUS01. The sequence goes on from JBDTZD010000384.1 coordinate 14,655, forward strand.
CTCATGCCGGAAGCGCCTTGAATATTGAATTCTTTAGCTACAGCGGTCAGACCCGAGATCGACATGTCTTTTAGCTCGGCAAGATTCAAAGTTCCGACCGGAGCACTGTTACCGTTATTTTGCGCAGGTTGAGCCGCAACAACAACAACAGGAGCAGTCTGACTCTGCGCTGCTTCAATGGGTTCGCTATTTAGCTTCGTTTTCGAGGCTTTTCCGGCGTAACCATTGCCATCAGATTTAGTTTCGCCTGCGGATGCGCCATCGGACTGCGAAACTTCTTCGGCAACGGCGACCGCTGTCGCGCTGCTTTCATTTTCTGCCTTGTTATTCGTGGTAGTTGTAGATTTACGAGGTGTACGTGCCATTTTCTTTACTTTATAAAATTGCAAGAGGTAAACAATGTACCACTTTACAAAAACTAATATTTAGTGCTTGAGATGCCAAGATAAGAGACAAAATTAACTTCATTTAGTTGGGGAGAACGGCGAAACCGTACTGATATCTGCCTTTACTCCATGCCGGTGAATTAATAAATGAAGGAACTTATGGGAAACGGTTAAGGGGTCTAATGTTAAACAATCAAGTGAAATTTACTTGACTGCGAACACTTTAACTCAACGAGTGTTTTAATTATGCCCGAAAAGCAGTTGCAAAAGCAACAACCGCGGGGGTTAAATTTAACATTTAACCTTTGACAGCGACTGAAATCGCCTGCCAAACCTCATCACGTCCTTTTCCGGTAACGGAAGAATATGAAACAATCGTCGTATTTGTCAATACTTGACTAATATTTTCAAGACTTTTTCTTAATTCGTTAGAAGAAAGTTTGTCGGCTTTCGTTGCCACTACTAATGATGATTTGGCATGGTGCGTGAGCCATTCACGAAGTTGAATGTCTTGCGCTGTCGGAGCGTGACGCGAATCTACAAGTTGAATAGATAGCACAAGTTGGTTTCGAAGCGCAAGATAATTTTCTGCCATTTTGCCCCAATCGCTCCGCATTGCTTTAGAAACTTTGGCGTAGCCGTAGCCAGGCAGGTCAACAAAATAAAATTGCTGATTGATGAGAAAGAAGTTGAGTGACTGCGTTCGACCAGGCGTGTTTGAAGTGCGAGCTAAACCTTTGCGCTGAAGCAGGGAGTTAAGCAAGCTGGATTTACCAACGTTTGAGCGCCCCAAAAAAGCGATTTCGGGCAGTCCGTCGGTTGTCCAATGCTCAGGCGCGAATGCGCTTTTGACAAACTCTGCACTTGTTATCTTCATAAAGATAAAGAACGAAGGCGGAAGGATGAATTAAATCAAAGATTAAGCAATTAAATCTGAAAAATCTTATTAATCTCTCAGTTTTCATCCTTCCGCCTTTTGCCTTCATCCCTGTTTTTCGGTACGCGCTTGCATCCAGCGTTTCATCATTTCTCGTCGTCCCGCCAAAACTTCCTTGGCGTTATCAATCTTCATCACGTTTTTTTCGAGATTGTGCAAATACTTCGGGCTGTTCATGACGCCGCGCATTTCTTCCAAAAACGGTTCGACCTTCGCGAAAACAACGACTCGCTCGCCTGATGCGTCCGAAAACATTTCCTCGTCAATCGCGCCATGATTAGCAAATGAGCAAGCCATATCCCAGTAAGTCACGACCATGCGAAAGTAGGCGCTTTGCTGAACATCCATCATCGCTTGCATCACATCGTTAGAGGTTTCGGGAAAAAACCCCATCATCCAGTTGCGGGCTTCTCGCATTACGGGTTCGCGCCGCATTTCGTAGAGCTTTAACAACAAGTCGGCAGATTCGTATTTATTGCTCATAAATTGTCTCCTTAAAATATTTTGAACGAACTTATCACAACCAACAGTTTTTTGTTGAGTCTGGGCGTGTTAAATAAAAAGAGCGCGGAGTGACAAAGAATAATACAGCCTTCGCTTACGCGCTCTTTTCAAATTTTTAATCAATTGAGGTGGAAATATCGCTGTTCGGATGGTCCGTCGCCCAAAGTTGCGGCGCGGCATCACTAATTTCGGGTATTGACTCATTAATCGGGCATTGCTTTTCGAGCGCGAGAATCAGCACTTCATCAATATTTTCGATAAAATGCACGGTTAAATCTTTTCGCACTTCTTCGGGAACGTCCGAGTAATCCTTTTCATTATCTTTAGGGAGCAGAATAGTTTTGATTCCGACGCGGTGCGCTGCCATCAATTTTTCTTTGACCCCGCCAATTGGCAGGACGCGTCCAAGCAATGTAATTTCCCCGGTCATTGCAACGTCAAAGCGTGCCGGAGTGCGTGTCAAAGCCGAAACCATCGCTACTGCCATTGTAATTCCAGCACTAGGTCCGTCTTTCGGAATTGCTCCTTCGGGGACGTGAATATGTAAATCGAATTTGCGAATAAAATCCGGCTCAACGCCAATTTTCTCGCCGCGCGTTCTGATGCAGGTTAAAGCGGTTCTGGCGGACTCCTGCATCACTTCGCCGAGCTTCCCCGTTAGAGTCACGCCGCCGCGCCCTTTAACGAGAGTAGCTTCGATTTGCAAAACATCGCCGCCGACTTCAGTCCAAGCCAAGCCGTTAACCAAACCTATTTCGCTTTCCTGTGAGATATTTTGCAGACGAAACTTAATTGTGCCCAGCAATTCACGCACTTTGCCAGCCGTTAAAATTTCTTTAAAGACGCCGCTTTCGGCTTCGGTAGTTAAGAAACGCCGAGCGATTTTTCTCAGACACGAACCAATTTCACGTTCGAGATTACGAACTCCGGCTTCGCGCGTGTAATGGCGCACGACTTCCATAATGCCTTCGTCAGTAAATTCAAATTGTTCACCCGTTAAACCATTGCTTTCAGCTTGTTTGTTGATCAAATGCTGTTTCGCAATCACTACTTTTTCCCGCTCGGTGTAACCAGCGAGGCGAATGATTTCCAGACGATCTTGCAGAGCAGGCGGAATCGTGTGCAAAACGTTTGCCGTAGCAATAAAAAACACTTTTGACAAATCGTATTCGACGTCCAGATAATGGTCGCGGAAAGTGTGGTTTTGTTCCGGGTCTAAAACTTCCAGGAGCGCCGCCGACGGATCGCCGCGAAAATCTTTGCCTAGTTTATCAACTTCGTCCAATAACATGACCGGGTTGTTTGTTCCGGCTTTTTTCATCATTTGGATGATTTGACCGGGCATCGAACCGATATATGTGCGGCGATGTCCGCGAATTTCGGATTCATCATGCACGCCGCCGAGCGCGAGGCGAACAAATTTTCTGCCCGTGGCTCTGGCTATTGATTTGCCTAAACTGGTTTTTCCGACTCCGGGCGGTCCGACAAAACACAAAATTGTTCCTTTGTGATTTTTGACAAGTTGGCGAACAGCGAGGTATTCCAAAATGCGGTCTTTGACTTTTTCAAGCCCGTAGTGATCGTCATTAAGCGTTTCTTCGGCTTTTCGCAAATCACGGATTTCTTTTGATTTTTGTTTCCAGGGAACGCCCAGGAGCCAATCTATGTAATTACGCGAAACTGTTGTTTCTGCCGACATCGGCGGCATTTGTTCGAGCCGTCCGAGTTCCAGTAAAGCTTTTTCTTTGGCTTCCTCAGTCATTCCGGCATCTTCGATTTTTTGTTTGAGCTCATCCATTTCGGCGCGTTCGTCTTTGCGTCCGAGTTCCTTATGAATAGCCTTAATTTGTTCATTCAAATAATATTCACGCTGCGATTTTTCCATCTGCCGCTTGACGCGGGTGTGAACCGTACGATCAAGCTGGCGTTTTTCGATTTCAACCTCAAGCAATTCGATTAACATTTGCAGACGCGCCTGCGTCGAAAAAGTTTCGAGCAATTTTTGTTTGTCTTCGACTGGGATTTTTAGCTGCGAAGCAAGCGCGTCTGCCAGATGAGAGGGGTTTGGCGTCCGGATCGCAACCTGAATGGCGTCAATGGGAGCGTCCGAAGCCACCCGCACAAGTTGCTCAATCAAAGTGTGAACGCGTTGGAGCAGGCTGTCCATTCGGTACCCGCTTTCGTTGGTCGTCGTTGTGCGACGAACGGTTGCAAACAAAGTTCCATTTTCCTCCGCGACGCTGATGCTGGTGGCTCGTTCGCGACCCTCAACCACGACTTTTATTTGCCCGTTGTCCTGATGCTGGGCTTGGAGGATGCGCCCCAGCGTGCCGACTTCATAAATGTCTTCGGCTTTCGGTTCGTCAACCGTCGCGTCATGCTGCGTGGCGAGAAAAATTATGCGATCACCGGCGAGAGCATGTTCGAGAGCGCGAACTGAACTAGGTCGCCCGATTTTGAAAGCTACTTTGGTAAACGGAAAAATGACGACATCACGAATCGGAACCATTGGGAAACTCACGACGTCGGCGGGAAGCTGGTCTGAAAACTCTTCCATACTGATTTTTACTTCTTTCTTATCTTTGAAAGCCCAGAGAGTAGGCTTTTGGTTATTGGAGGTTAATTTGCCCTACGAAATTTAATATTAAACAATCAAAACATGTTTTGCTAGTCTGGCAACAGTAAATTTTGGTGCATACAAATTTTCCTGAAAAGTTTTGAGGTGAAAACTCTCTACTGAATTGATTATTGCTGGATTGCCTTAGCCTGGGCGCCTATCTGATTCTGGTTTGCAAAGTATTAAATGTGTTGGCCGCGCGTTAAAGTTTTCTCTAAAAACAAATCAGCCGGAAAGCATTTCCTGGCTGATTTAAAAGGATGAGCGGGATTAACAGTCTGTACCACAATATTACGGCTAACAAATTAGCGCTAAGCAGCGGCTTCGTCAATAGTCAGAATGTTGTCAGTTTCCGAGACTACGCGTTTGCGGTCAACCATTTCGCGCGTGATGATTAAATCTTTTGTGCCGCGCCGGTTCGAAGGCAAAACGTACATCGGTTCAAGCAGCAATTCTTCCATAATCATCATTAATCCGCGCGCTCCAACTTTGCGGGCGACGGCTTGACTAGCGATGGCGCGAATGGCGTCCTCAGTAAATTTGATTCTAACGCCGTCAAACTCGAATTTGCGCTGATATTGTTTGATGAGCGCGTTTTTCGGCTCAGTCAAAATCTGCACCAGCGCGGCTTCGTCAAGTTCATGAAGAACACCGGAAACGGGCAGTCTGCCGACGAATTCGGGGATTAAACCGTAGCGGATAAAATCTTCCGGCTGAATATTTTCAAAGGCTTCGGCAGCACGGCGGGAGTTTAATTTAATCTCCGCGTTAAACCCTAATGATTTACTGCGCTGCCGTCGTTCGACAATCTTTTCCATTCCGACGAACGCGCCGCCGCAGATAAATAAAATGTTGGTCGTATCAATTGGAAAAAATTCTTGATGCGGATGTTTGCGCCCGCCCTGCGGCGGAACGTTGGCAACGGTTCCTTCAAGAATTTTCAAAAGCGCTTGCTGGACGCCTTCGCCCGAAACATCTCTGGTAATCGAGGGATTATCATCTTTGCGGCAAATCTTATCAATTTCGTCAATGTAAATAATGCCTTGTTGAGCGCGCTCGACATCGCCTCCCGCCGATTGCAGCAGCTTGAGCAGGATATTTTCGACATCTTCGCCGACATAGCCAGCTTCAGTCAGAGTGGTCGCGTCAACAATGCAAAAGGGTACGCTCAAGATTTTGGCGAGAGTTTGGGCGAGCAGCGTTTTTCCCGTCCCGGTCGGACCAATCAGCAAAATATTGGATTTTTGAATTTCGACGTCCGTGCGCCGACTCGACATCTCAATCCGTTTGTAGTGTTGATAAACGGCGACCGCCAGCCGCTTTTTGGTTTCATCCTGGCCGATTACATATTCGTCTAAAAATTCTTTGATTTCGGTGGGTTTGGGAAGGCTGGGGCGCGAGCCGACGGCTTCAGCCTGCTCATCATCAGTAATGATTTCGTTGCAAATGTCTATACACTCATTGCAAATATAAACGGTGGGACCCGCAATGAGTTTTCTCACTTCGTTCTGCGATTTGCCGCAAAATGAGCAACGGAGCACTTCTTCGGTACGACGAACCATAAATTCAATTAACAGATAACAGTTAGCAGTTAGCAGCAACATCTTTATTAACTGCTAACTGTTGACTGTTAACTATCTATTCGCGGTGTTCGATAACTTCGTCAATCAAGCCGTATTCTTTGGCTTGTCTCGCGGACATAATGCGGTCACGTTCAACGTCAAGTTCGACTTGCTCGTAAGTTTGCCCGGTGTGATGGGCAAGAATTCTGGAGATCATTTCGCGCATCCGCAAAATTTCTTCCGCCATAATTCGGATGTCGGTGGCTTGACCGCTGGCACCGCCGGACGGCTGGTGAATCAAAATCCGCGAGTTTGGCAGGGCAAAACGTTTGCCTTTTGCGCCACCCGCGAGCAGAAATGCGCCCATCGAAGCGCATTGACCGACGCAAATCGTGGTTACGTCGTTCTTGATAAACTGCATCGTATCATAAATAGCCATTCCAGCGGTGATTGAACCGCCGGGCGAATTAATATAGATATTGATATCGCGTTCGGGATCTTCGGCTTCGAGAAATAACAATTGAGCAACAATCAAATTGGCAATCATGTCGTCAATCGGTGTTCCAAGAAAAATGATGCTGTCTTTTAAAAGACGCGAATAAATGTCGAATGCTCGCTCGCCGCGCGACGTTTGTTCGACTACCATCGGAACTAATGCCATAAAACCTTCTCTCTTCAGAAACTAATTTGCGGCTGTTTGGATTTGGATTAACGGACGAGCTGACCCAGCCGGTTTGTTCTCTCGCCCAAGGCAGATTCTACAACTTCATCGCCAAAACTCAAATCGGCGTTAAAGTTTTTCTTTAACTGAATTGTTAATCTGAGAAAATTTGCGGGGCAGTAGTAGCGTAAATCTGAGAGCGCTGCTAGGAATATTTGCGCTACTACTGCCTTTAAATGAAGAGTTAAAAGAAATTTTGTGCAATCTGCAAACTAAGCTGTGGCAGATTCACCTTCGCCTGTTTCGGCAGACGTTTCTTCTTTTGCCTTTTTCTTATTCTTTTTCGGCGCTGCTATGGGCGTTTCAGTCGTTGTTTGCTCGGCTGCTTCGACGTTGTTTTCATTATCGGTTGCGGTTGCTGCCGTTATTTCCGGCGTGTCGTCAGTTTCAAGTGTTTCTTCTGACATTTCTTCAGCCGCTTCTTCCTCCCATTCGCCGTCAGCGATAACAGCGTTGTCAACCAAGAGCTCAATCGCTTTGCGGTTCCGCAAACGCTCGTTGATATTGGCTTCGCCGTTTTCCTGCTGGGTTAAAATTTCGCGCACTTCGTCTGCAGTGCGTCCACTGTACTTCGCAATGGCTTCAAACTCGGTGGTGACTTCATCCGCGCTGACTTGGATGTTTTCAACCTCGGCAATTTTATCCAGCAGCAATGCCCCGCGTACTTCGCGCTCGGCTTGCGGCAACATTCTTTGGTAAAGCATTTGCAGCAATTTCTCATCGGCCTGGCGCATATCAATACCTTGCTGCTCCATATTTTGCGTAAACTGCTGCGTCAGACCTTGCGCTTGATAATTGGTCAGAGTAGGCGGAACCTCAATCGGATTGGCTTCAATCATTTTGTTCATGAGTTCGTCACGAAGTTTGTTATCCGCTTCCATTTTCGCCATGCTTTCCAGATTCAGGCGGAGCTTGCCGCGCAAATCTGCGATTGATTCGTAGTTTTCTTCGCCTTCGCTCAAACTCTGCGCCCATTCATCATTTACTTCCGGAAGTTCAACGCGACCGACCGACTTAACTTTTGCTGCATATTCGAGTGTTTTACCGGCCAGACCAGCGGAAGAAAAATCTTCGGGATAAGTAATCGTAAAGTTGCGTGTTTCGTCAGGTTGAACACCAATCAGATTATCCGTAAACTCCTGCTGCACGCCTGCGCCGCCAAGTTCGACTGCCAAATCTTCAACCTGAATCGGTTCGGCTTCTTCATCACCGACAAATTTGCCGTCAACATCTACATTCACCGTATCGCCAACTTCCGCCGCGCGGTCTTCAATCGGGATTAGAGAAGCTTGCTCACTGCGACGTCCTTCAATCATTTTCTCGATTTCATCATCAGCGACCGGGCGAACGCGCCTTACGGCTTCAAAACCTTTGTAGTTAGGCGTTTCAAGCACAGGCATAACTTCAACGTGAACATGAAGATGAAGGTCCGCATTAGTGGTCAAATTCAAACTCTCCGCATTTTCGATGTGAAGCTGCGGCTCGCTCAAAGGATGAAGATTGTGTTCTTGAATCGCTTCGGTGACTCGATTAGGCAAAAGATCGCGCAACGTTTCGTTTTGAATGTCTTCGCGGAAACGCGTTTTAACAATGTCTCGCGGCGCATAGCCTCTGCGAAAGCCGGGAACGGTCGCAAGACGCGCATAACGCTGGACGACTTGATCGTAAACTGGTTTGATTTCCGCCGTTTCGAGGGTGATTTTGATTTCTTTGTGAACGGGCGAAGAGTTAATTAATTCGGTTTTCATAAGTAAAAAAGTTTAATGTCTAAAGTCCAATGTCTAAAGTCATTAAAGTTATTTACGACGCGAAAACTTTATTTTTCAATATAAGCTGTCACGCCGACTTTGGACTTTAGACATTCTTGAATGCCGAGAGCGAGACTCGAACTCGCACGCCTCACGGCACAGGCTTCTAAGACCTGCGTGGCTACCAATTACACCATCTCGGCAAGAAGACTACATTTCGACAAACTTTGAATTTAACGAATCAAACGGCGAATGTCTAGCAGACAGAAAAACGCTTGTTGTCGTATAATTCAGGGCAATTTTAAACGCGAATTTCGAGGCACACATTGATTAACGAAACCAACAGCAAAACAGTTACGCTCGGCGCGGTTGCCGCAGCCGCGCGCGCGACACTTTTCGGCGACGAAAATTTAGAAATCGTTGATGTTACGCATGATTCAAGACAGGCGCGTGAAAACGGTTTATTCGTAGCAATTCGGGGGCTCGCGTCCGATGGACATCGCTTTATCGCGGACGTGATGCGACGCGGCGCGGCGGGGGTGATTTCAGAGCTCCAAAAACCGGATGATTTTACGGGCGCGTGGCTCGAAGTCAAAAACGCCCGCGTAGCTTTAGCTCAAGCCGCCAATGTTATTCACGGTGAACCGTCAAAAAAACTAAAGCTCGTCGGCGTAACCGGGACTAACGGCAAGACAACCACAACCTATCTGATTAACGCTTTAGCGACCGCCGCGGGTCAGAAGGGCGCGATGCTGACGACGGTCGAATATCGAATCGGCGAAAACTCGGAGCCAGCTGTCCGCACTACGCCCGAAGCCTCCGACACGGAAAGATTTTTGGCAAACGCAGTCGAACAAAACTGTACTTTTGCTGTAATGGAAACTTCGTCGCAGGCGCTCGATTTGCATCGCTGCGACGCCCTTTCATTCGCCGTAGCGGTTTTTACCAATCTGACGCGCGACCATCTCGATTATCACCTGACGATGGAAAACTATTTTACTGCCAAGAAAAAGCTTTTTGACGGCAGCCTCAGCGCGCAACCCGGCTCGAGTGTGATTAATATTGATGACGCCTGGGGCAAACAGCTCGCCGAAGATTTGCGGGTAAACGGTCAGCGCGTGATCACATATGCAATTGATAACAAACAAGCGAATCTCACAGCCAGCAACATTGAAATCTCAATTGTGCGGGGAACGAGTTTCGAACTCAAAACCCCTCTCGGAGCTGTTAAAGTAATTTCGCCGCTGGTTGGGCGACCGCACGTTTACAACATTCTAGCGGCGACTGCCGCTGTGCTCGAACTCGGCTGCGAATTAGAGGAAATTAAACGGGGAATCGAAAGCTGCATCGGCGCACCGGGACGTTTTGAAAGAGTCGCTTACAAAGGCGACTTCGCCGTCATCGTAGATTACGCGCACACTGATGATGCTTTACTCAATGTCCTGAAAACCGCCAAAGATTTGACGAAAGGGCGCGTCATCACTGTTTTTGGCTGCGGCGGTGATCGTGACCGCTCAAAACGCCGTCCAATGGGCGAGATTGCCGGGCGTTACAGCGATTTTGTTGTGCTGACGTCGGACAACCCGCGCACCGAAGACCCTTTGCAAATTATTACGCAAATCGAAATTGGCTTGGAACCAACTGGTACGGCTTTTGTCACGATACCTGATCGCCGCGAAGCTATTTATCGCGCTATTTCTGAAGCCAATAGCGGCGATGTCATCTTAATAGCCGGTAAAGGTCATGAAACTTATCAAATCGTCGGCGACGAAAAATTCCACTTTGATGACCGCGAAGTGGCGCAGTCCGCGCTTGAATGGAAAACTGAAAACTGAAAACTATAATCCGTAATTAATTTTCCATTTTCAGTTTTCAGTTTTTCCCTCATTTGAGGGGTGACTGGTTTGCTTCAATTGGCTTATCAAACGTTCCAAAAATAGTCGCTCAGTGTCGCCGATTTCCACAAAACGCACCGCATAGCCAATTTCATAAACATGATTAGTGACTTCTCCGCGCAATGTCACAATCCGTTTTTGTTTTGCCGGCAAATAAAGGTTGACCTTAGCGCCGTCTTCGACTGTCCCTGAACAGAGCACGAAACAACCAGTTTCGCTGATGTCGCTAATCATGCCGCTTTGTTTACCAGCAACAGTTTCCCACGCAATTTTAATCCGCGCGACATAACGCACATCAGTGCGGCGGTCAATTTCAATACTGCGTTCTCTATTCATAATAGAAAATGGAAAACTCTAAATGGCTCTAGTTAAATTGTCACGAAAAACAGACGACAAAACGCTCTCGAGTTCCAGCTTTCAGTTATCCATTTTCAGTTTTCCATTTGTGTCAGCGTTTTGTCTCATAAAGTAAAAATAGAACGGCAGCCCAATTAAAATCAAGATAATTCCTCTCAAAGATTGGAGCGGCGAATTAACCAGCGTCGTCACCAGCAACCAAGTCGCCACGAGCAAAAACAAAACCGGCACGACCGGATACCCGAAAGCTTTGTAGGGACGTTCCATTTCCGGGTATTTGATGCGGAAAACAAAAATAGAACTTGTCGCCAGCGCGTAAAAAATCCACGATCCGAAAATAACATAGTCCGTCAGTGTATCGAACGACCCTGAAAGCGCGAGGATACAAGCCCAGACGCCTTGCGCTAGCAAAGCGCGAACCGGAACGCGCGTTTTGGGAGAGATTTTGGATAGGCTTTTAAAAAACATTCCATCCTGCGCCATTGCATATGGAATTCTAGCGCCGGTCAACACAGAAGTATGTAGGGTGCCGAACGATGAAGCCATTAATCCAAAAGCCATCAGCGTGATCGCACTCGCTCCGAAAAATCTTGCGGCAACTTCTCGCGCCACGCTTGATTCTTTGGAAACGCTCGCAACCGCTTCGGGCGGGAGAACGTAAAAATAAGCGGCGTTGACAAAAACGTAAAGGACGATAATTAAAGCTGTTCCGCCAACGAGCGCAATCGGAATATTGCGACTCGGATTTTTGACTTCGCCCGCTACATAGGTCAGATTGTCCCAACCATCATAACCCCACAATGCTCCGAGCATTGCGGCAGCGAATCCGGCAAGCAAAGTATAATCAGCCGAATTATAGCTAACATTTGCCGCTACGCCTTCACACGTTCCAGACCCGACGCTTCCGGCAAAATTCCCAAAAGCGCCGTCAGCTAGCAGAAACGCCCCCAATCCAACGAGCAAAATCAAGGCAATCTTGACGAACGTTAAAATTGTCGCGATACTGCCGCTAAAAGATACCGAAGCGCAATTCAAAACGGTGACGGCGACAATTAAACCGACGGCGATCATTTGTAAAGTCGTCAGCTCATAATCGAGGATTGTTGGAGAAAAAGTAAAAAAAGGAAATTGAATAGGCCATTCCATTTGAATTTCAAAAAATGGAATTTGCGCTTTGAGTAAGGTTAAGCCAAGTTTTTTCCCCGCTAAATCATTCAAAAATATTGCAAAAGCGACGGCAACGGCGGCTTGCGAACCTGCTTTGGCAATAAAAATCTGCATCCAGCCGAAAAGGAAACTTGCCATGTTGCCATAAGCTTTGCGCAAGAAATTATAGGTTCCGCCAGCTTGCGGCATCATTGCGGCAAGCTCAGCGTAGGTCAGCGCACCTGCGAGCGACAAAATTCCGGCGGCAATCCAGACTAAAATTACATAGTTAGGTGACCCGACATTGCATGTCATGACGCGAGCTTTTAAAAACACGCCCGTTCCGATAACGTTGCTGATAATAATTGAAATTGCGGCGACTAGACCTAAACCGCGTACCAGCGATATTTGCGGATTATTCGACATAAAATTTCTACGCCATAAGATTTAACAAATGGAATCAATTTATTCAATTGGCTTGGCGCGTGCATGTTACGACAAAACGCCCGCAAAAGAAAATGCCGGATATTTTACAAAAGAATTTTTT
>JBDTZD010000075.1:0-8233 GCA_040005335.1 Pyrinomonadaceae bacterium
GAAAATAGCTGCCGTTTGCGCCCGCGCCTTTGGCGCCAAGCAATTGCAGTTGCGCGGCAAGATAATTAGCCGCGAGATTTCCGCCGCGCGTTCCGGGCGAGCGCCCTTCGAGCAAATCATCGGCTAAAAACTTGATGTGCGCTCTAAAAGTGTTTTCGTTAAAACGTGTCGTTAAATCTTTTGATTGCGACAGAGCAGCACTGACGTTCAAAAAAACGATAAACGTGAATGCAAAAATGAAACGATTTTTATTCATAGTTTTTGTAATAAATTTTACGAAAAATTTTTCAGTAGACCACTTAAAGCGTTAAGAAAGTTAAAAAGATAGATAGTGACAAACAGCAAAAAGACTATTAAGCCTAAAACTAGCGAATAAAGAATGATATTCGTAGTGTTATCTTTTCCAGTTTTGCCGTTATATTTTTTGCCGCAGCTTTGACATTTGACGTGGGAAAACATTTTCGGGCCAATAACGCCGCCCCACCAGGTAAAGCCCACTTGTTTAGCAGTTGAATTTGAACATTTTGGACACGGTGCAATTTGGTTCATATTTTTGGTAATGAGGAATTTTCCACGTTAAAATTTGACGATTCATCCTTTAATCAATGCCATTGCTTCAGCACGTGTGCGAGGATCTGAGCGGAAATTGCCCAAAACTGTGGAGGTTATTGTTTTCGCGCCCGGCTTTTTCACTCCGCGCAAAGTCATGCAAGTATGTTCGGCTTCCATCACAACCATCACGCCGCGCGGTTCTAAATTATCAAACAGAGTATTTGCGATTTGCGCTGTTAGACGTTCTTGAACTTGCAAACGGCGGGCGAAAATTTCCGCAATGCGGGCAAGTTTTGACAACCCGACAATGCGCCCGTCTTTTGGAATATAAGCAATATGAACTTTACCGACAAACGGTGCCAGATGATGTTCGCAAACCGACGCGATTTGAATATCTTTGACAATCACCATTTCATCGTGCGAATCACCGGGCAGCGGGACAATATGCTCGCTCGCGTTTTCCCACATTCCCGCTGTCAGTTCCTCGTAAAATTCGGCGACCCGCTGCGGTGTGCGCTGCAGTCCTTCGCGGTCGGGGTCTTCGCCGATGCCTTCGAGAATCAGGCGCACGCCTTGCGCGATTTTCTCTAAATCAACTTTTCTTTCGTTCATTAAGATAAATAGACCGCAGATGACATAATTAAACAGATTTTCGCAGAAAACTTAATAAAACAAAAATCTGCGCTAATCTAATAAATCTGCGTTATTTGCGGTCTATTAAATTTCGTTTTATCAACTTAATTCTTTTACTTTAGCTTCAACCGTGTCTTGAATTTGCTTCAAACTTGCGTCGTCAAGCGCTTCGAATCTCGAAACTAAGACGGGCTGCGTGTTTGAGGCGCGAACCAGCCCCCAGCCTTTATCAAATAAAATCCGTGCGCCGTCAATATCAATCACTTTGTTGGTTTGCTTAAACGCTTCGGTCAGCTTTTTCACAATCTCAAACTTTTTCTCTTCTGCAACTTCAGTGCGGAGTTCCGGCGTCGAGACGGTGTGCGGTAAATCTGAAAGATATTCTGAGACAGGTTTGCTATCGTTCGTTAATATTTCGAGCAGTCGCGCGCCTGTGTAAATCGCGTCGTCAAATCCAAACCAGCGATCTTGATAAAACACATGACCGCTCATTTCTCCGGCGAGCGCGGCGTGGGTTTCTTTCATTTTGGCTTTGATGAGAGAATGTCCGGCTTTCCACATTACGGCAACACCGCCTTTCGCTTCGATGTCGTCAAAGAGGCGCTGCGAACATTTAACATCGGCAATAAAGGTCGCGCCCGGTTGAGTTTTCAAAATCGCGCGGCTTAAAATTACCATCAGTTCGTCGCCCCACAACACGCCGCCTTTTTCATCAACTACACCGATGCGGTCGGCGTCGCCGTCAAAACAAATCGCTAAATCCGCGCTGGTTTCTTTCACCTTTGCAATCGCATCCTGCAAATTTTTTAAAACGGTCGGGTCAGGGTGATGATTTGGGAAACGCGCGTCCGGTTCGGTAAATAGCTCGACAATATCAAAACCGAGTTTACGATAAAGCGGAACACCGACAATTCCGCCGATGCCGTTACCACTGTCCACGACGACTTTTAATTTACGACTCCCCATTTTGACGTTTTCGGCGATATAATTCATGTATTCGGTCGTGATGTCGTATTCTTCGACGGTGCCAGTTCCCTGCTCAAAATTTCCGCCGAGAGCGATTTGTTTGACATTTTGAATTTCCTCGCCGTGCAAGCTGTCTTTGCCGAGCAACAGTTTAAATCCGTTATAATCCGCCGGATTATGCGATCCGGTAATCATCACGCCGGCGTCAACCGGTTTGGTGAAGACGGCAAAATACAAAACCGGAGTTGGAACCATCCCGACATCCAACACGCTGCAACCAACCGAATTTAAGCCTTTGACAAACAAATCGCGAAACGTGGGTGAACTTTCCCGCGCGTCGCGCCCCAAAGCAACCGTTTTTGCCCCGTGCTGCCGAAAATAAGTTCCGATTGCCGTCGCGATGGTTAAAACCGTTTCTTCGGTTAAATCAGTGCCGACAATGCCGCGAATATCGTATTCACGAAAAATTTGCTCATTTATCCCTGCCATAAATTTGCCTCAAATATTTTTAATTGTACGAATTAAGCTAACAAACGTTAGCACATTTGCCAAATCGGAAAAGTCAGAACCGCCTGCGGTAGCGGGCGGTTGAATATTTGGTAGTATGAACTTTGCGGGATACAGTTCGCTAACTTTAAACTTCGAGTTTAATTTGATAAGACAACTAACACAACGTCAACCGTCCGCTACCGCAGACGGTTCTGACCTACTTTATAAGTTCGGCAAATCGAGGATCATCGCGAAGATTATCGAGCAAAGGGTCAACGCGGACAAACGAGAAACCGACAGCGTGAGTTTCGCGGGATTTTTTGAGATTCTCGAAAGCGGCGTCTTTGTCGTTTAAAAGCGAATAAATAACGGCGATTTCGTAAGTGGTAATATGTTCAGCCTGGCTGCCGCTAAGTAATTCGGATAAAACAGCGCGGGCTTGGTCAGCTTTACCGGAGGCGGCTAGAACGTGTGCGAACTTGGCTCTGGTGGTTGGCGTGTCTCCTGCAAAAACCCGCTCTTTTTCGTAAATTGTCAGAGCATCTTCCGTCATATTCTTCTTTTCGTAATTCCAGCGCAAAACAGTATGAGCCGAAACCGAACCGGGGTCTAATTCCAGTGCCCGCTGGCATTGCGTAATAGCTTCATCGTAGCGGCGAGCATGAAACAGAACGTTGGCGACGGCATTGGAGATCACCGCCGAACGCGGCTCTAACTCTTCGGCGCGGCGCATTTCGGCGATGGCTTCATCATGCCGGCCGTTTGCCGAGAGCAGAAATGCGAACCATTGATGTGCGGTCGCATAGTTCGGCTTCAAAGTAATAGCGAGTTTAAATTGATTTTCCGCACCGGCAAAATCGCGTTCGTAATGAAACTTGATAAAAGCGTATGAAGCATGCGGTTCCGCTAAATTCGGGTCAAGCTGAATGGCTTTGGCAGCATTTTTTTTAGCATTCTCCCAAGCTTCGGCAGGCGGCGGTTCCTGATACCAATTAAGGAGAGCGTAACAATCTGCCAGCCCCGTATAGGCAAGAGCAAATTTGTCGTCCAGTTCAACTGACTGTTGAAATAAACTAATTGCCTGCCGCAACCCTTCGACAGTGCGTTTTCCGACATGATAACGCCCGGCTAGATAAAGCTGATAGGCTTCATTATTATCAGTAAAACGCTTGGACAAACTTTGTTGCTCGGTTTTGGTCAATCGTAAACTTAATGAATTTGCGATTTTTTCGCTGATTGTCTCCTGCAAAGCAAAAAGATTATTGTTCGGCTGATCAAAATTCTCTGTCCAGATGATGGCTCCGGTTGCTACGTCAATCATGTTAAGTTTGGCAGAAACTGTGCCGCCCGCCCTCCCAATCGTCCCGCTCACAACGTAATCAACCGCCAGTTCGCGCCCCGCCTCGCCGGGCTGTTTATTAGTGTTGAGGTAACGCCGGACGCTTGATGCAGAGCGCAGATTTATCTCTTTTAAGTCGCTGAGTTTATTGGTGACCAAATCTGCCGTGCCGACACCTAGATATTGCTCATCGTCCGATTTAGCATTAAATGTTGTAAAAGGTAAAACGGCAATAGAAAGGGTTTTTGGAGCGGCGACGGTTGGCGGCGCAGATTCGACAAATGATTTGTCGTTTGTATTTTCGATTTTCGATGTGCTTTTTGAATTGCTATACAAATATCCGGTTACGGCCGCAACCATCACCAGCAAAAGTGCGACGCTTAACAGAGCGTAACGAGGAAACACAGATTTTTGACTTTTTTCTTTTGACGGCGCGTTAAATCGGCGAGTAGTTTTCTCTTCAGTCGAAGTTTCACCCCCGGTATTTCGCACGTCAATTCTAACGGTTTCGGAGCGAAAGAAAAGCGGATTACCGGTGCGCTCCAAAAGGCGGACAAAACGCGGTTCGCCCCGTAAATTGTCAAACGAAGGTTCGACGCCCATCCAGACCAGCCATACTTCGCACTCTTCTAAAGCTTGTTCGAGCGAAGCCAGGGCGTTTTCACGCTCTCCCAAAAAGTTGTAAATCAGAGCGACATGATAGGGCGAGATATAACGCTGTTCGGAAAGCGAATCAAGTTTTTGCAGTACGGTTTGAGCTTCGCGGCGGAGTCCTGCGGCAGCGCACACTTGCCCATAACAGGTCGTCATAAAAAGGCTGTCCGTCGAAAGCTCTTGGGCACGTTTGATTGCGCGAAGAGCTTCGTCAAACCGCCTCTGATAGCGCAAGGTCCAACTCAACCCATAATGAGCAATCGGGTAAAGAGGATTTGACTCAATTGTCTTCTGATACTGCGCGATCGATTCGTCGAAACGACGTGCGTAATAAAGCACCCAAGCGAGATTATAAGAATTAAAAGGCGTCAGTGGGTCTAGTTCAAGTCCGCGCCGGGCGTGTTTGATTCCTTCGTCAAAGCGCCCTTCCATAATTAATTGGAGCGAGTACCAAATATGCGCAGTCGCATTATGGGGATTGAGTTCGAGCGCGCGCCGACAGGATTCTTCTCCAAGCGCCCAATTATAATCGCTTCCCAAAACTGCAAATCCTAGTGAAGCATGAGCTTCGGATAAACTTTCGTCAATGGCAATTGCTCGTTCGGCGGCTTCGACAGCAGCCATAAAACATTCGCGCGGCGGCAGCACGCCGTAAACGCCGAGCCAGTTGTAATAGTCCGCGATCCCGGCGTGGGCGTGAGCGTAATCAGGGTCAAGAGCAATTGCCTGATGATAAGAAACAATGGCTTTAGCAAAACCCTCTTCAGTAAAGGAGTTGAAGTGGTAACGCCCGCGTAAATATGCTTCGAACGCAGCAGGATTTTCGGTTCCGCGTTTCAAGAGCTGCTCGCGTTCATTGCCGGAGATTTTTGGAATCAGTGAAACCGCCACCTGGGTCGAGATTGCATCTTCGAGACTTAAGACATCGGTAAAGTTTTCGTCAAACCGTTCAGCCCAAATTGTTGAGCGCTCACGGACGTCCAAAAGCTGTACGGAAACGCGGATTCGCCCGCCCGCTCTCTGAATATGACCGTCGAGAATATATTCAACGTTTAATTCTCTGCCCGCTTCAAGCGGATCAAAATGCTGGTCAGAAGTTTCCGCCCCTTTTGCTCCGTAGCGCAAAACGGAGCTGGTCGGGCGCACAATAAAACGTCTGACATTGCTGAGTCGCGTAATCAGCGCGTCAGCCAAGCCTAATTCAAGAAATTTATCACCGGTGTTTTCACCTCCGTCATTATCGGTAATTGGTGTTAGTAATTTGAATGGCAAAACCGCTAGAGATTTACTACCCGTCACCGGATCGAGCGCCAATAGCTTCTCGCTCTTTTGGGCGGACGGCTGACAAGGCTGCGCCAAAACAGTTGCTCCTTCCAAATGCCGCTCGATGTCATCAGCAAGTTCCTGCACCGACTCGTAGCGCCCTTGCGAATCCTTACAGAGTGCTTTGAGAATTATGTTGTCGAGGTTTTCCGCGAGTTCCGAAGCCAGCGTTTCAGGTTTGGATGAGCGCTCTTTGGCAGCGGTTTCCGCCGTCATCCCGTTTAAAACATAGTTTGCCAGTAAATTATCGTTTCGGGTCACGACACGGCTGGGAGGCTCCGGTTCAATTTCGCAAATTACGCGCGAAACTTCATGTGGAGAGCGTCCCGCGAAACTGTAGGGACGGCGTCCCGTCAGCAGTTCGTAAAGCAAGACGCCAAGCGCATAAACATCCGAAGCTGGAGTGACTTCTAAACCGCGAACTTGCTCAGGGCTGGCGTATTCCGGCGTCATCAGACGCATCATCGTCGAAGTCGGGTTGATTGATTCGTGAATTAAGTCTGGATCGAGAATTTTGGCAATGCCAAAATCGAGCAATTTTGGCATTCCCGCTGCTGTTACCAGAATATTTCCCGGTTTGATATCGCGGTGAATTATTTGCTTGCCGTGGGCGTAGGCAACCGCCGAACAAATCTGGCGAAAGAGCTGCAGACGCTCGGTAGTGTTTAGCTTATGAGCATCAGAATATTTATAAAGCGGTTCGCCGGGGATAAACTCCATCACAAAAAACGGCAACCCGTCATCGGTCGTCCCGCCATCGAGAAGACGAGCTATATTTGCGTGTTCGAGAGCTGCGAGAATTTGTCGTTCGTGACGAAAACGGCGGACAATGAAATCCGTATCCATTCCGCGTTTGATCAGTTTAAGGGCGACCTCCTGACGAAATTCCCCGTCGGCTCGGTTCGCCAAATAAACTGCCCCCATTCCGCCGCGCCCTAATTCACGCGTTAAAATAAATGCCCCAAATCGCCGCCCGAGCATCGGGTCGCCATTCTCGCCTTTTGCCCCGTTAACCTTTTCGGCAAACGATTTTTGCGCGACTGAATCGAACAGTTCGCTGTTTGTCCAGACCGGAGATTCGATAAAATTGTCAGCTTCTTCGTATTGCGCGATTAGTTTTTCAACTTCCGCTTTTAATTCTGCGTCGGCGGCGCATGTTTCCACAACAAAGCGAGAGCGTTCGGCCGGCTCAAGATCGAGCGCCGATTGAAAAACCTCTTCGATTTGCTGCCACCGTGAGGGATTCATGAATTAAAAATTAAAAATTAAAAATGCAAAATTACAGATAGGTTGCTAGTTTTACAATCACCAAAAATTTTTAATTTTGCATTTTTAATTTTTAATTTGCCCATAGAGCCATGCTTTTGCCATCCGCCATTGACGCTTAATGGTTATTTCTGAACAATTCATCACTTCTGCGGTTTCTTCGACCGAGAGCCCGCCAAAGTAACGCAGTTCGACGATTTTTGATTTTTGTGAATCTATCTTTGCCAAATTTTCGAGCGCTTCGTCGAGCGCCAGCAGCTCGACGCCTTTTTCAGACGTGTTTCCGCTAGCCACCAGTATTTCCTCTTCAAGGGAGAGAACTTCAGCATCGCCGCCGCGTTTTTCAGCTTTATGCTTGCGTGCATGATCAACTAAAATGCGCCGCATAACTTGTGCCGCTACGCCCATAAAATGCGCCCGATTTTGCCAGCGCACCTATGTTTGGTCAATCAACTTAAAATAAGCTTCGTGAACCAGCTCGGTCGGTTGCAGCGTGTGGTCGGAGCGTTCGCGTCGCAAATAATCGTCCTGCTAATTTTCTTAATTCATCATAAATAAGCGGTAGAAGCGTTTCCAAGACAGCTTCGTTACCGTCAGTCAGTTTAATTAGTAGTTATGTTACGTCGTTATTGGATGAGTCTTTTTCCACCAAATTTTCTAGCTGCAATGAGCTTCGAATTTATTGTTTTGAGTATAAAAAATCCGAGTATTTTCCGCAATTTCGGGGCGTGATACTTTTTTCCGCACATTTACGCGTTACTAAATTGAAGGCGAAAAGAACAGTCTTCAAGCATAACCTAGCTAATCAGAAAATCAATGCTGGCGTGAATCTATGGAAAAATGTAGCTGTATTGCCACGAAACCATCCCGATTCCCAAAATCCAGACGATGAATCCAACCCCAATTGGAACTAAAAAGTTTTTGAATTGCAGACTTAAGAGGTATTGAAGAGCCAAAACCGGCAAACAATCAATGAAATAATTGATATTTCCAGACAAAAAATCCAGATAC
>JBDTZD010000054.1:0-8232 GCA_040005335.1 Pyrinomonadaceae bacterium
TTTGTTCGTCGGCCGCGCGAAAAAAAGCAAATAGAGAATGAGCATAATCTTCGACGGATGAACAGATTTTTTGTAGTTTGAAGTTTTGAAGCGGTTTTTCCAAACCGATGAATGCGGCATTTTTGGTTTGCGAGATCTCGGCAGGTGAGTTTACTAAAATGACTTTTGCATTGGGCGCGTAATGCTTATAGCGCGTTCCGGGACTGCGAGCTGCGCCCGCTGAATCTTTAGCCGCCAGCCTGGTTTCCGGGACGATTTTTTGTAATTCTTCAATCGTCACCGCGCCGACGCGCAACACGAGCGGTGTTTCTAAGGTACAATCAACAACAGTTGATTCCAGCCCAATGAAAGTTTGTTCGCCCTGCAAAATCGCTTCGATTCGTTCATTGAGATCGTCGTAAACGGCTTGCCAAGTTGTGGGCGAAGGTTTGCCCGATAGATTTGCCGAAGGCGCAACGACAGGAACACCGCAATCTTTCAAAAATTCGAGCGCGAGAGCATGGTTCGGCATCCGAACTCCAATAGTATTTAGTCCGGCGCTTGCTGCCAGCGGCACTCGTTCGTTTTTCGGTAAAACCAATGTTAACGGAGCAGGAAAGAAAGCCGCGATAAACTTTTCGGCAACTGGCGTGATACTCGAAACGAGCGATGTTATTTGCTCTAAATCGGCGACGTGCGCAATTAGTGGATTATCAGCGGGGCGGCATTTTGCCAGAAAGATTTTCTCAATGGCTCCCGCGTTAAAAACGTCGGCGCCCAAACCGTAAACCGTTTCGGTCGGAAAAGCGACAATGCCGCCGAGTTTGATAAACTCGGCGGCTCTTTGTGGCGAAGATGTTAAAAAAGTTTTCAGTTTCAAGCCAGAGTTTCTACCAAAGCGTCTTCGGTAATTTCAAGTTTGCCATTTGCCTTTGTAACAGCTTCAATCAGCATTTCGACAAGATTGTCTTCAACGTCGTCCCAATTGCCGCGCAAGGTGCAGCCGGCCGCATTGCGATGACCGCCGCCGCCGAATTTTTCAGCGATTTTAGCAACATTGACATCGCCCTTTGAACGCAATGAAGCGCGAAACAGTCCGGGCTCCGATTCTTTGAGCATGACGACAGCTTCGACGTCACCAGATGAAAGCGGAATATTAACAAAGCCTTCGGCATCTTCTTCGGTCGCGCGGGCGAAATCCAGCATTTGCTGTGATTGCCTGAGAGCGGCTACTTTGCCCGAAGCGTCGCGGCGAACTGACGACATTACTTGTCCAAGCAGCAGGACGCGGCTCCAGGGATAGCTCGAATAAACCGATTCAGCGAGTTTTGCCGGTTTGACTCCGGCGCGAATCAGTTCGGAAGCTACTTTAAAAGTGCGTTCAGTAGTGTTGGAAAAGTGGAAAGAGCCGGTATCGGTAAGGAGCGCCGTATAAACACATTCGGCGATTTCGCGCGTTATGCGCCCACCAATGGCTTTGCACAAGTTGTAAATCATCTCGCCGACTGCCGAGGCGGTCGAATCAATCCAATTAATATCGCCAAAAAGCTGGCTCGAAGAATGATGATCAATATTAACGACAAATTGTTTATCGAGATTTTTAATGCCGGGGCGTTCCACGTCAGAACATTCCATCACGAAAATAGCATCGTAATCACGATCAATTTCGGTGACGCGGCGTACTTTTTCTGCGCCTGGCAAGCGAATACAGGACGAGGGAACAGGATCGCGGACAATAATTTCGGCTTGTTTATCGAGAGATTTTAAAAGCCAACATAAAGCCAGAGACGATCCAATGCCGTCACCGTCGGGGCGCATATGGGTCGTAATGCCGAAAGATTTCTTGTTTTCAATTAACTGAACTACTTGACTTAACATGAGGGACACAAGACGAGGGACGAGAGACAAGAGACGATAAAGATTGAAAATGGTTTTTCAGTCGTCGCCTGCCCCTCGTCCCTCATCCCTTTTGCTTTCCGTGTTTATTTCAATCAGCAAACCTTCGATGCGGTTTGCCCGTTCTTCTACGGTATCTCGCGCGAAATGCAGCGCCGGGGCATGGCGTAAATCGAGCGCAAAAGCTACCTGCTTGCGAATGTAAGGGGCTGCGTGATGTAAACCAGCCATCGCAGCTTGAATTTCTGCTTCGTCGCCTTCGACGAGGACAAAGACTTTGGCATCACGCAGATTATCAGCTACTTGGACGTCCGTTACCGTGACGCCCAGAAAGCGCGGGTCATCCAATTCGTAACCGACAATTTCAGATATTTCTTCGCGCAGCGTCTGCGCCACTTTTTCAGGCCGTCTCATTCCTCTAAAGTTCCGTTGCCGCTATTCGCTCAATCGTAAAGGCTTCGATTTGGTCGGCAACTTTAATGTCATTAAAGTTGCGCAAACCGATACCGCACTCAAATCCTTCGCGCACTTCGGAAGCATCGTCCTTGACACGTTTGAGCGATTCAATTTCGCCTTCCCACGCCACAACGCTGTCGCGAATCAAACGCGCTCGAGCAGTGCGTTTAATGATTCCGTCAAGAACGCGGCAGCCAGCAATCGTTCCGACGCGAGTAATTTTGAAGACTTCCTGCACGAGCGCGTGACCCAAAATGACCTCCCGCTCAATGGCGTCAAGCATTCCAATCATCGCCGCGCGAATTTCTTCTTCGACTTTATAAATGATTGAATGCAGCCGGATATCAACGGTTTCCGATTTAGCGACCTCGGCGGCTCTCGATTCCGGACGGACGTTAAAACCGATAATTACGACGGCAGTTTGCGCGCTGTCGGCTTGCGTTGCCGAAGCCAGCAAAACATCGGATTCGGTGATTGCGCCGACACCGGAACGAATAACTTTGACTTTGACTTTTTCGGTCGAAAGTTTTTCGAGCGTTGCCCGTAGAACTTCAATCGAGCCCTGGACATCGGTTTTAAGAACGACCAGCAATTCTTTGAATTCAGCTTGTCCGAGCGATTCGAGTCCGCGTTTCGTAGTTTGGACGAGAGCGGCTTGACGTGCCTGCATAAGGCGTTGGTTAGAGATTTGTTGGGCGCGGTCAACGTCAACGACGACTTGGAGCGGATCGCCCGCCTGCGGAACGCCCTGCAGCCCCAAAACTTCAACCGGCGTGGCAGGCTGCGCGTCAGTGACGATTTCGCCTCGGTCGCTAAACATCGCGCGCACTTTGCCAGAGTAATTTCCGACGATAAATGGATCGCCGACGCGCAGCGTTCCTTGCTGAACGAGAACCGTAGCTACCGGTCCGCGTCCCTTGTCCAATTTCGATTCGAGAACGACACCCGAAGCGCGCCGCGTCGGACTGGCTTTCAAATCCAGAATATCTGCGGTCAGCAAAATCGTTTCCAGAAGAGTATCAAGATTTTGTTTTTTCTTGGCGGAAACCTCGACCATTTCAGTTTCACCGCCCCATTCTACGGGCTGCAAGCCCTGCGCCGTCAATTCCTGTTTAACTCTGTCGGGGCTGGCATCGGGTTTATCAATTTTGTTGATTGCCACGACAATCGGGACTTTGGCGGCTTTGGCATGTTCGATGGCTTCGATAGTTTGCGGCATCACGCCGTCATCAGCCGCAACTACCAAAACCACGACGTCGGTCGCTTTGGCGCCGCGTGCGCGCATCATTGTAAACGCTTCGTGACCTGGCGTATCGAGAAAAACGACGCGGCGGTTTTCCGCCGGGTTATCCGAAGTCGGCACGAAAACGCTGTAAGCGCCGATGTGCTGCGTAATACCGCCCGCTTCGCCGCCCGCGACATTTGCCTGCCTAATTCCGTCAAGGAGGCTGGTTTTTCCATGGTCAACGTGACCCATAACCGTCACTACTGGAGCGCGGGTTATTTCAACATCGTCCGAATCGGTTTCGAGCAGTTCTTCAAATTCCTGTTCGACAACCATTTCTTCAAACGGCATGAATGTTACTTGATAGCCAAAATTGATGCCTAAATCTGTAGCAATCTCAGTATTTAAAGGCTGATTGACAGTAGCAAAAATACCTCGCTTGATCAGCAGCTGCACAATGTCGCGCGGCGCGACGCCGAGTTTTTCAGCAAACTCTCTGACGGTCGCGCCTTCGACGAGGCGAATACTTTTGAGTTCGGCATCCTGTTTTGTCCCTACTTGATTTCTCAGGCGCTGCTCAATCGTTAGGCGTTCGGGAATAAAAACATCCTTTTCGGCAAATTTATCTCTGCCGTGCCTATCTTGCTTGCCCTTGACATTACGCCCTCGATTGCGATTATTCGCGGGCGGAGTGTAAGTGGTTTGCGGCGTTGCGGTTTCGCCGGGAGTTCCGCGAAATTGCGGACGGTTATCGGGGCGCTGCTGCTGCTGAACACCGCCGCCGTTGAAATTACCTCCTCCAAAACGATTTGGCCGCTCGCCTTGTCGTTCAAACGGTTTTTTCTCAACTACCGCCGGCTGAACAGGTTTTGGCGGTGCGACGGGCTGCGGGATATTAACCCGCTCGCCCGGTCGAAAGCCAGCCTTGAGTCCGGCTTTATTTAATTTTAAGCGCGTCACGCCGCTTGAAGGATTAAACACCTTGGCGCCCGTTTTATCTTCTGAATTTTCAGTTAAGTTAGGTTCTTCTACAACTTTCTGCTCCTCCAGCGCTTCCATCTGCTCGGCGACTGGAGGTTCGATTGTTTTGGCTTCTACAGCGACGGTTGGTTCCGTTTTTGACGGTGTTTGCGCCGTAATAACTGGAGTTTCTATTTGCGGAGCGGCGACGAGCGGAACTGCTGTTTGCTGTTGAGCTTCGATAGCCTTTTTCGTCACCACTCTTAACACACGCTGCGCCGGTTTTCCAACTTCTTCAACAGGCTTGCTTGTTGGTACGATGGTTGGCGCTTCAACAACTTCGGGAGCAGGAGTAGCATCAGCGGCGATGAGTGTTTCGCCTGGTTCGGCAGCGACAACCACCGACTCGTCTAATTTCTGCTTTTTGATAACGACAATTGAGCGTTTCGGCGTCAAATCTTTTTTGCCCAAATCGTATTTCTCGCGAATTTTTTCTGCGACTTCCTTCGGAACGCTGTTAGAAGGCACACTAACATCAATCCCGAATTTCCGCGCATCTTCGATCACCCGCTTCGGTTCCTGCTTTACTTCTTTGGCTAATTCGTAAATTCGAATTTTATTAACAGCTGTCATTTAGTTTTCTTTTTTTACTTGCTCTAACAAAAAAGAGGCTGAATCAAAGCATTCAGCCATGAAAAATTTAAACTTACTTGTTTGTTTCGCTTGTTTCGACGGTCGTTCCGTCAGTTGTTTCACTTGTCGCTTCATTTGATGCGTCTTCAGGCGTTTGGGCTGTCGTCTCAGTTACTTCTTCAGTGGTTTCTTCGTCAGTTTCCGATGATTCGTTTTCAGAGGCATTACGCGCTTCGAGAATCGAATTTGCCGAGGTTGAAATGCGTTCCGCATCGTCGAGACTAACGTCTAGCATATCAACCAGGTTATCAATCGAAAGAGCCGCTAGTTTTTCAATATCAGCAATGTCGTTTGATTTGAGTTCTTCGATTTGCGAAGCAGTCAAACCTTCGACCATCGAAAGCGGTACTTCGCCGCCCGTCGCCATCATTTTGCCCATTTGCAGAGTAATTTCTTTGCGAAGTTCTTTTTCGTTGCGAATATCAATATCCCAACCGACTAATTTGGTAGCCAACCGGACGTTTTGACCTTTTTTACCGATTGCTAATGAAAGCTGATCTTCGTTAACAATAACTTCCATCTTATGGTTTTCGATGTTAGTAATCCGCACCTGAGAGACTTTTGCGGGACTGAGGGCGTTGGCGGCAAAAACGGTCGGTTGGTCAGACCATTCGATAATGTCAATTTTCTCTCCGCGCAGCTCGCGGATAATTGATTGAACGCGAGAGCCTTTCATCCCGACGCACGCCCCGACCGGATCAACATCTTTTTCGTTTGACGCGACGGCGATTTTAGCGCGTTCGCCCGGTTCGCGAACAGCACTTTTAATCATCACCGTTTCATCATAAATTTCCGGGACTTCCATTTCAAAAAGCCGTTTAATTAGTTCCGGCGAAGAACGCGAAACAACAATTTGCTGCCCTTTAGGATCACGTGTAACCCGTTCGATGACCACGCGAATTCGCTCGCTTTGATTCCAATTTTCAGCCCGTACCTGCTCATTTTTGGGCAGCAGGGCTTCCATTGTTCCAAGGTCAACAATAATGTCGCCGCGTTCAAAACGTTTGACCGTTCCGTTAATCAAATCGCCGACTTTATCAATATACTGCTCGTAAATATTTTCGCGCACCGCTTCGCGCACCTTTTGAACGAGAATTTGCTTGGCGGTTTGAGCCGCGATGCGTCCTAATTCTTCGGTCGGGAGCGGAATGCCGAGTTGGTCGCCGAATTCGATTTCATCCCCGGCGAGCTCTTGAGCTTCAGCGAGAGACAATTCAACGCTCGGCGTCTGCACGTCTTCGACTACAGTTTTTAAAACGGAAATTTCCACTATTCCATCTTCCATGTTCCAATCTACTTGGAGCGAATCGCCTTTGTCCTGAATCTTAAATTGTTTGCGAGCCGCCGCTTTGACAGCATCCTTCATCGCCTCGATCACGAGATCGCGGTCAATGTTATATTCCTTAACTAAGGCATCAATATTCTGCGCGATTGACATTCTTTATAAATGAAAAACTGAAAACTGAAAATGGATAACCGAAGACCCGTTGGTTTCGTTATTCCGTTTTCAATTTTCCGTTATCCATTGCGTCTGAGTTCTTCTTCTAAATCAAATTCAAGATTCGCTTTGGCAATAATTCCAAAGGGAATCAAAATTCGTCCGGTTGTTATGTCTTCAAAAACTATTGATTCGTCCGAAACCCCGATGATACGTCCGCGAAAATTGCGTTGATTATCAATCGGCTGGCGCGTTCTAAGTTTTGCCAATTTTCCGGAAAACCGTTCGTAATCTTTGAGCTTAAACAGCTCGCGTTCGATTCCGGGCGACGAAACTTCGAGATTGTAAGCCGGCGTAATAAAATCTTCGACATCCAAAACCGTCCCAAGATGCAGACTGATCGCCGCGCATTCTGCATGAGTTACGACTGAATTTCCGGCTTCGTCCAATTTATCTATAAAAACGCGAACAATCAGTTGACGCTCGCCGCCAACCACTTCCACATTAACCAGCTCTAACTCAATTTCAGCGACAATACGCTCAGCTATTTGCCTGATTCTCTCAGCTATTTTAAGCTTATCCATCCGTCTGAAACCGTTTTGCGAGCAAAATAAAAAGTGGGCGCGAAACCCACCGGAAAACCACGAGCGTCCCGAAGGAAAACTACATTCTACACATACAATAGGGCTTTTGGCAAGTCTTTAGAATCGTCGTTACTCTCGCGTGCAATGATTTGTTCGGTTACTCCCGAATCAGATGCAGTCTTCTTCAGGCACTCAATTAAGGAACACGTTAAGCTAAGGTGTTTGAAATTGATTAAAGTTGATAAATTGCTCGATAAAAATTGTAATTTTCCTCCGACATCTTCATTGAGATCGCAGGTTTAGTGTATCTTTATTCGAATAAAAGGAGTTTTTCGTGATATGTCTGAAATTCGGCTCGCCGCTTTTCGTTTGCTATTCTTTTGGGGAATTATTTTATCAGTGATGACGGGCGGATTTTCGCCCATCATGGCGCAGCAATATGATGCAAAGTCTTATTCCGGATTGAGTTGGCGGATGATTGGACCTTTCCGTGGTGGGCGCGTCAACGGCGTTTCGGGCGTTCCCGGACAACCTAATACTTTTTATTTCGGCTCGGTCGGAGGCGGCGTGTGGAAGTCAACCAATTCCGGCAGAACCTGGGCGCCCATTTTTGATGACCAACCGATTGCTTCGATTGGCGCAATAGCAGTTGCTCCGTCAAACCCGAACATTATTTATGTTGGGACGGGCGAAGCCGATATGCGCTCGCAGATTTCTTACGGCAACGGAATGTACAAATCAACTGACGCCGGGAAGACATGGAAGCACATCGGGCTTGACGACACCCGGCAAATCGGGCGAGTTATCGTTGACCCGAAAAATCCTAACCTCGTCTATGTCGCTGCGCTTGGTCACGTTTATGGCGCAAATCCTGAGCGCGGCGTTTTCAGGTCAAAAGACGGCGGCGAGACGTGGCAAAAAGTTCTCTTCAAAAACGAAAACGTTGGTGCGATTGACCTTCAATTCGAGTCGCAAAATCCGCGAACGATTTACGCGACTTT
>JBDTZD010000387.1:0-2463 GCA_040005335.1 Pyrinomonadaceae bacterium
ATTACTTTTACTTTGTCCTGTCCGAATACTTATCTCTTGAAAATGCCAATAACATTTGAACATGCCTTTCTTAAATTCGTCAGGCTTTACACTTTTAATTCACCGCTTCGCAAAGGCAAGTACCGACTGTTTGAATTTGCCAAAAAAAACTGCCGCAGTCTGCCTGACAACCTTTTAATAAAGACCGTTGACGGTCGCAAACTATGTGCTGATTTAACCGACACGATGACCGACACGGTTTATTTTTTAGGCGAATACGAACCTGTCGTGACAAAAATCGTCGCCTCGCTCATCAATAAAGGCGACGTTTGTATTGACGCTGGTGCAAATTTTGGTTGGTTCACGACTTTGCTGCATAAGCTCTGCTCAAAATCAAATCAGACAGGCGTCAATGCGGCGGAGAGCAACGGCGAAGTTCATGCCTTCGAGCCGCTTCCCGATATCTTTCGCAAACTTGAGCTAAATTGCGAATTAAATGACTTTTCTGGCAATATCTTTCTCAACAACTGCGCTCTTGGCGATACAAACCAAACCATCGAGATTCACCGCTTCAAAAATATGCCGAGCGGACACAGCTCGCTCGCCGCTGCTGCCGGCGAAGATTTTGAAACTGTTACAACGCAGTTGATAACCTTGGACTCATACCTTGAAAAACGCGCAATTGCAAATGTGCATTTCGTTAAAGTTGATGTCGAAGGAGCCGAACTAATGCTTTTGCAGGGCGCAAAACGGTTATTTAAGCAGGAAATACCGCCCTTCGTGATTATGGAAATGGCGCTCGCCACATCGCAGCATTTCGGATATCGTCCAAACGATTTAATCGAATTTTTGCGTCAAGCTGCGGCTTACAAATTTTACGCAATTGATGAAGTTCGCGGGGTCTTAAATGAAATTCAAGGATTTGCCCCGGACGATATTGGAGCAAATGTTTTGTGTATCCCGACAAACTGCTCGCCTGAGCGTCTGAGAGATTTACCATTTGAATAAAATTAGAGTGCTTTTGAGATTTGAGTGCGAGTCTGCTAAGTCAGAACCGCCTGCGGTAGCGGGCGGTTGAGTGTTCAGTATCTTCAACTGCCCGCTACCGCAGGCGGTTCTGACACGTAAAATCCAAACCGCTCATTACCTCAGACGATTGATGCTTGTTTGCAAACATTTTTGATAAAAATCAATCGTCACCCGGGCGCAGCGTTCTTCGGTAAAGCTTGCTAAAACTCTATTATGTGCTTGGCGACCAAGTTCTTCGCGCAAAGCGTCATTATTAGCCAAATTGCTAATCGTCGCAGCAAATCCTTCGACATCTCCGGCTTCAACGAGAAAGCCATTTTCGCCGTTTGTAATACATTCTGGAACCGCGTTGATGCGAGAAACTACGGCAGGTTTGCCAAGCGCCATTGCTTCGAGCATCGCGCCGGGTAAGCCTTCGGCAAAACTTGGATGAACAAAAACATCCGCCAACCGCAATAGCTGCAACAGTTCGCTGCGTTCACCGCCAAAATCAGCCGGATGGATTATTTTAAAAACGTCGCCCAGCTTTTTTTTCGAAATTAAAGCTTGCATCTCCGCCAGTTTTTCGCCGTCGCCAATCCAGACAAAAAATAAATCCTCGCGGTTTAAAGAAAGTTTTTCAGCCGCCTCAATTAAAACGCGAAAACCTTTGCGCTCGACGATGTTGGCGAGACTGAAAATCAACAGTTTATCACCCGGCAAGTTGTATTTGTGTTTTAGCTCTGCTGATTCGAGCGGCGCAGCGAGTGCGTTTTGAATCTCTGTTGAATTAACTCCGGTGTAAGCAATCGGAATTGTCTGCCAGATTTTTTCGGGCAAAAACGGGCGCAGGCTTTGCTTCATGTCGTCGTTTGAGCAAAGCAGATGAAACTTTGGCAGCCCACACAAAAAGCGATATTTGATTTTCGTCAACGCGTCGCGCCATGATTTTGGATTAAAAGGAGTGGCCATGTGCATCGTCACGAACACATGAGCTTTGAGGGCGAGGTAAAACAACAGCAGAAAATCAGACCACGCTCCGGCATCTATTTGAACAATTTTGCCGCGCAAACCGTTTTTTTCGAGATGTCGCGCCAGGACAAACCGCGTTCTGGCATCACGCGCTCGCCGTCTGATTTTGTACCAGACGCTCTCAGACAAGCTGCAGTCTAATTTAGCCGGAAAAAAGCTGACCGGAACGTTTTCAACTCGCAAATAACCAAGTAGTTTTTCGCTTGAATTTTCCGGCATCACAACTTTGACGCTGTACCCAAGCGCCAGTGCCTGCCGGATAATGCCGAGAAAATAAATTTGGACGCCGCCCCATTCGACATAATGCCAAACAAAAAGAATTTCAGGCATTTCGGGTTTGATGGCTGGTGCGGATTGAATCAAAATTCAGTTTTAATGGAGCGCGGACATCTTTGTCCGCTAATTTGCGCGAGCAAATTAAAGCATTACGTTTGTTGGCACAAA
>JBDTZD010000077.1:0-8213 GCA_040005335.1 Pyrinomonadaceae bacterium
AGTTGAACTCCTAAATCACGGCTAAAGTTCCGTGTTGCGACTACTATTCGAGCTTCTATTTCGACTTGTGGTTCCGGTTGGTCAAGTAATCCAATAAGCTGGCGGATTGAGTCAATGTTTTGCCGGACGTCAGTCACTATCAGCGTGTTGCTGCGTCCATCAACTTCGATTGAGCCACGCCGGGACAAACGGCGTTTGATAATCGGCAAAATCCCTAGGTCGCCGCCCCCGCCGCTGACATCGCCTCCGAAAGAATTTCCACCAGATCCGCCGCCTGTGAAGGCGCCGCTCGACCCAGCTGCCGTTGCCAGCGTTCCCGAAGCGCGGGCATAATTTAGACGAATGAATTCAGTGTAGAGCGCCGATGTATCAAGTTGATTTTCTAAATTCTTTTTACGTATATCTGCTTCCTGAGCCAGAATGGTAGCGTCAGCGACGCGCAAAATCGTGCCGTTGGAATCAATGGCAAGACCGTTGGCATCCAGAACAGATTTAAGAGCTACGTTCCAGGGCACATCAGAAACGTTAACTGTAACGGGAACTTGCTTGACGGATCTATCAATAACAAAGTTTACGCCGTATTGTTCGGTAATGTAATTAAGAATATCTCGAATGTCGGCATTAACGACGTTGAGGTTTATTTTTTCGCCCTCAAAATTTGGGTCACCGTATCGCGCTCCTTGTTGTTGATTGCGCTGGGCGGCGGCAGTTAAGACGAATAGTGTGAGAATGACGAGAACGAAAATGCCTCGCAAAAAAGATTTACTCAAAGTTTCTGTTGAAAAACGCATTATTTTCCTCCGTTGGAGTCCGGCGTAAAGTAGATTGGGTTAAAAACTATTTATTGTTTTTGGGTTTGCTTTTAGCTTTGGTTTTAGCTTTGGCAGGAACGGATCCGGCGTCCGAATCAGTGTTCGCATCTGGTGCGGTGGTTTTCGCCGCCTGATTTTCGTCGCTGGGCTCAATTTTATTTGGCTGTAACCCCTGTGGATTTCCTTTGGTTTCCTTGACGGCTGCTCCCGCAGCTTGGTTCTGATCGGTTATCGGGACGGCTTCAGCAGACATTTGCGGGACAGAGCCTGTTTCCGAAACAGTAGTTGTTGTGTTTGTTGAGTTGGTCAATGGCTGCACATCAGAGCGAGAGGCAGCTAAATCGTTGATAGTATCCTGACGTAAAACCTTATCGGCGGACGCAATTATTTCCTTGCCATCGGTCATTCGCGTAATTCGGCGAAAGACAAGGCGCGTATCTTCGATGGCAACTAATTGTCCGTCATAGAATTTTTCGCCGGGATAAATTGTATATGAAAGTTTCGGGTTGAGAGGCGAGGCTTCGACCATCGCAGCGTAACCGCGAGGGGTGCGAAAAATGCCTGTCACTTGCATTTCGTCAAGTGTTAAAACAGAAGTCGGTTTCGGACACGGGACTCCTAATTCAGCACATCTTTGGCGAACTGCTCTGTAACCATCAATTCTGGATTGAATCGGTGGCGGTGCAACCACACCAGGTCCGACGACTTTCTTTTTCTCTATGACGCCAACTGTAATCTTTTGTTTGATGACTCGGACAATAGGTTTTGCGAACGGGTCGCGAACTTGCGCATCGGCGTTTATCGCCAGACCGCCGACAAAACCAATGCTAAGTAACAATAAACCAAAACTTTTACGATTAATGATTTTGACCGGGATTTTCATAACTTTCTTAATACTCAAAAACTTTCAATTAAAAACAACTAAGGCAAATTTATCTGTCGAATTATTTTGCCGGTGGAATAGCGGCTCCGGGAGTGCCGGGAGCAACAGGTTTAACGATCGGCGTTTTTGCACTTTCGGGTGTGGCATAAAAAGCTGATAGTAAAAATGACGCGTCAATAGTTTTGCCCGCCCCTTGCGTCGGACGTTGGCTGATTTTGAAATCGGTAATCGAAACGATTCGCGTCAATTGCGCCATTTTTTCATAAAACTGTCTCAGATTAGTAAAATTGCTCGAAACTTCAATTTCAACCGGTTTGACGGTGATAAAATTTGGTGGCACATCAACGTTTGGAATTACAATTGGAGTTTTTTCCTGTTTGACAACCACTGCGACGTTCGCCGGGGCACCGGGGGCTGGAGCCGGTGGCAGCGTGGCAGAACCAAGCGGAGCGTCATCACGCGGCGTAAATCGAACCATTGTCAAACTGCTTGAACGCGCCGTATCTTGAACACCCTGCAAAATATTGGTAATTTCGCGCTCTTCGGGGAGCAAAACTTTTAGCTCATCATACTCAACAACTTTGGCAGCATACAACTGGCGAAATTCTTCGATATGCTGGGTCGCGATGCGGGCTTGCTCGTTTTTTCTTTGCAACACGTCGGCTTGTTTTTGGACCTTATCTGCTTCGGTATAAACATCACTGACAAAGAAGCTGTGAAATCCGTAAGCGAGCAAAGTGGCCACCAGCAACAGCATTACTAACTGCCAGTAAATCGGTAATTGTCTTAACTTTTCCATGACTTTTTACTTCCCTTTTAGATTCATCGGTGGAACCTTCTAATTTTTCGCCAATTCTGTTTGATTAACAGCTGATTTTATGGCAGGTGTGACGGCCGTTTGACGATTTGCTGGAGACGCCGGAGATGCAAGAGCAGGATTTGGCGACTGCTGATTAGCTTTCACCGGCGTATAGGCACAAGTAATTGTAAAATTAACTGTCTCAGGAATCTTTTTGGGGTCAACCACGGGAACGCCGCCTGCGCCTTCAGGGATTTGAACTTGGGCCGGGCTTAAATTTGCCCGCTGGGTGGCAATATTAAGATTTGAGAACAAACCGGCTGAAAACTCCAAGCTCCGCCCAAATCCCGACACCGTATATTCGTTGGGCGAATTGCCCTGAATCGTTAATTTGTCATCCTTTTGCTCAACTGACTGCAAGTACAAACCGGGCGCGTTACCGATCCGTTCGCTCAAAGCCTGCAGCACCTGACTCGGACCTAGCTGATTAGTTCGCAGCGTCTTAATGGCGCTAATGCGTTGATCAACATCCTTAATTTTGGCATCGAGTTCGGCTTGTTCTTTAATGACCGCTTCTAAATCGTGGGCAATTTTTTGCTGTTCGACCAGATAGGCATCAGCATCCCATTTGAGTTTGGTAGCATAAATATAATCGAAACCGATTCCCAAAATGAGCAATCCGGCGACGACACCGGTTAGCAGGTAAAACCGATTATTTGGATTGGAAACTTTCTTTTCAACGGCGACCACCGTGTTGGTCGGTTTATCAGTAATTGATTCGAGCAGGTTAATTCTAATCATTTTCCGTCCACTCCTCTTAAAGCCAAACCGACGGCGACTGCCATTTCCGGCATGATTTCGTTTAAATAATCAGGATCGAACTTTCGAGCGTCCACTTTAATGCGCTGAAACGGATTTAAAACTTCAACTTTCATATCGAGACGACGCGACAATTCCTGCGGCAGACGGGCTAGTTTCGAGCCGCCGCCCGAAATCAGTATTTTGGCGATTGCCACCCCGCCATTATCAGTTGTAGCACGATAAAAATCAAAGGTTTTCTGAATTTCCATCGCCACCATGTCCATTACATTATCAAGGAAGGGCTCAATATCATGACTGTCTGCTTCGGCAGGCAGCGACATCCCGCGTTTGACGGCTTCGGCTTGTTGAAAGCTGATACTTAAACCGCGCTGCAAAACGTCGGTAAACTGACTGCCGCCGACCGTAATGTCGCGCGTGAACAATGATTGCGTTCCGCGCAGGATATTCATATTCATTGTTGAGGCACCGATGTTAAGCAAAGCAACGGTTTCGTTCGGCTGCGGATCATAATTAACTTCGTAGCAGTTTTGCAGAGCAAAAGTATCCACGTCAATAATAACAGGCTGTTTTCCGGCCAGTTGAATCGCTTGCTTAAGATTGTCAATCCGATCGCGTTTGCAGGCTGCTATGACAACTTGAAGGGCTTGCGAGTTTTCATATGTCACATTGTAATCCAAGCTCACATCCGCTAAATCGTATGGGATATGTTCCTCAGCATAGTAATCAATTGATTCTTCAAGTTCCTCCTGACTCATCGGCGGAACGGTAATATTTTTTAAAATGACAGAGTGTCCGCTAACACCTGCAACGACACGGTCGGAACTGATTTGCTGATCTCGAAAAACGCTGGCAATGGTTTCGGAGACCGTGTTTAACTCCATTATTTGCCCGTCAACAATCATTTCCGGCGGCAGGTTTTCAAATCCCAACCCGACTAGATTTAGACTTTTCATATTTCCGTCGAGTTCAATAACTTTGATGGAACTAGAACCGATGTCTAAACCGGCAGTACCTTTCTTTTTGCCGAACATTATTTGCTCCTTGTAAAACGTAAAAACTTAAGCTTGCTCTCTGGCGTTTGGCTACGGTGAATTATTTTGATTCGCTTTGGTGGAATTTAACGGCGAAGGGTGAGTTAGCCGCCTATGAAAAAGCTACAACAAGTTTGAAACAGATGTCAACAGGTTTTTCAATCTTTTTGATTTGTTTTACACAAAAAGATAAATTTCTCATTCAAAATGATTAATCCAAACACGTTTAGGACGAAGCTTTCTGTATATTAGACCCATAGCTCATTAAAGATAATAATCGGCTGACAGGCTCAAATGTTGATAATAAATGTTTTGGGATTGCTAGAGCAGACGGCTAAATTAGAGTCTGAGAGCCAAACATTCAAGACTGTACCATAAATTCGCCGATAATTTCTAAATTTCTTGTAATTACTAAAATAGAGCAGACTTTCTTATTTCCAATCTAATTCTTGAATCGCCCGCCGAATCACCCGCACTGTTTCAGCCGGACTCTCAAACGGAAAGTGGTGCGAACCTTCAATAAAGTAAAATTTAAAAGGGAAATTGCGGCGCATAAAACCGAGTCGTGCAAGCCAGGCTTCGCGCGATCTGGTGCCGCCAATGTAAAAGGCTGGAACGCGCAATTTACCACGAAAATGAGTGTAGTCATCAGGGATTGTGCGATAAATGGCAGCTTCGATTTCCGGCTTAAACAACAGTTGAACGCTGCCATCCATATTTTTCGTTGTTCCATGTTCGACGTAATCTCGGATTATATCCTTGTCAAAGAATCGAAATTTCCGTTCAAAATGTTCGACTGCCGCTTGTTTCGATTGCCATTCGCGACGGCGGCGAACGGCGATTTTCGAGGGCGAGAATTTATTCATTAAACCAAAGCGTTTTAAATTTTTCAAAACCGCGCCGCTCAAACGGCTGGTCAGAGGCGCGTCAAGCAGTATAATTTGACTGTAAAGCTCCGGGTTTTCGACCGCCACCAGAAAATGCAAAATTCCGCCGAGTGAATGCCCGACGCCGATAACAGGGTGCGCGTAGCGACTCTTGATTTCAGTTTTAAGTTCTTCGGCTAAATATTTCCAGTTGTTAGTAACCGGGAATTGAGGATTATGAGCGTGTAGTTTGAGAAAACCAACGTCAAAATCCGGCTTGAGCAGCGCAAAAAGTTTGTCATAGGAGCGCGCCGGAAAACTGTTGGCGGGCGCAAAATGAATTGTTTGGCGTGACGACATTTGATTATTCAAAAACCTCTTTAACGGCGCGAATTGTGTTGCAGTGAATTTCCACCATGTCGTTAATATCCTGCGCATAGCCGCCGCTCATCACAGTGACAATCGGAATGTCGTGCGCTTGAGCATATTCTAAAACAATTTCATCGCGGCGCTTTAATCCTTTAATCGTCAAACTGAGTCTGCCCAATTTATCGTTTTCGTAAGGGTCTGCGCCGCCAAGATAAAAAACCAACTCGGGTTCGTGCGCAAAAGCTCGCGGGAGATTTTCAGAAAGTGTTTTTAGATAATCTGTATCGCCAGTCTTATCCGGCAGTTCAACATCGAGCGTGGATTGCTCCTTAAAAAGTGGATAGTTTTTCGCGCCGTGAATAGAAAAAGTAAAAACTTCCGGTGAATCTCTAAAGATAAAAGCCGTCCCGTTGCCCTGATGCACATCGCAGTCAACGATTAGAAAACGTTTTGCTAAATAATCTCTTTGCAAAACGCGGATGGCAATGGCAACATCGTTTAAAACACAAAAGCCCTCGCCCCGATCAGGAAAAGCGTGATGCGTCCCGCCTGCCAGATTTGAGCCAACACGGTTTTTTAAAGCCCAGCGCGCTGCATTAATTGTTCCGGCCGTTGCAAGAAACGAACGCCTGACAAGCGATTTTGACCATGGCAGTCCTAAACGCCGCACTTCTCGACTTGTCAATGTTCCGGCACGCAAACGGTTAATGTAATCCTTTGTATGAACTAATTCTACATCTGCAACTACGGCGGGCTGCGGCTCGACCAAATCAGTTGGTTTAACGGTTCCTTCGCCGAGCAGTTGATCGCGAACAAGTTCAAATTTACGAATTGGAAACACATGATTCTCGCCAATATCGGCGTAATAGTAAGGACTGTAAAAAACGCGCATGATGATTTGAGTTTAGACATTTCCTAAGAAATTGCTCATAATTATCGTCAATTAAAAATCTGTTGTAAGTTTGCACAACTTGTTCTTTAATTTGAGTTGACAGCTTCACCAGTTTGGGATAATAAGGATTTAAGGATATTTTAACAATATCCGATTATTCATAAAAACTACCTGAAAATCCATTTTTTTGGCGATTACTCTGATTATTAGGTGATAATCGAAACTTTGAAATAATTGACTTTACCAGACTTAGCAGATGGCTTGTCTTAAACAAGATTGAGGCACTTGAATTGCGTGCAGATAAAACAATTTGTGTCTCAACAATTCTTTGAAATACTTCGCGCCACCTTTATTAGTGGCTTTTTCTTTATAACAATTCTAATTTCTGTTCCCTTTTCAGTAATGCTATTGACAGAATAATTTAAACGCAGTGAGGTCAAACATGAGGAAATTTTGGAAATCCGGCTTGATTAAGTCGGTGGCAACGATTTGTTGTTTGTTAGTGATGTCCGTTATCGGCTTTGCCCAAAACAACAAAGGCAGCATTGTCGGCACAGTGACAGACCCGAACGGAGCTGTGGTGGCAAATGCTAAATTAACAGTAACTAACAACGCTACGGGAGAAGCCCGTGAAATCACTTCCGCAGATGATGGAAACTTTACAGCAACTAATCTTGACCCCGGTGTGTATTCGGTCAGAGTAGAAGCTGGTGGTTTCAAGACTCTAGTATTTCAAACCGTCACAGTTGAAACTAACGGTCGGGCTCCGCTTACCGCCAAATTTACTGAAGTAGCTGGTGTCGGTGATAACACCGTCACTGTGAGTGCGGAAAGTGCCCCCCTAGTCGAAAGTGAAACGAGTGTGCGCGGTGACATTATTACCGGACGCGAGGTCACCGATTTGCCAATTCCGCAGCGTAACTTTACACTTCTCGCTGCTCTCTCGCCCGGCGTTACCCGTCCTACGGGCGGTTCGGTCGGTGTTCTCGGCGGCGGCAATTTTGCTAGCGGCGGGCCGGGCAGTTCAACTGAATCGACGCGCTTTCGTGAGTCAGGCGGCTCGGTCATTTCTGCTAACGGCGCGCGAGTCACGCAAAACAACTTTTCGCTTGACGGCGTTGATAACAACGAATCTCAGTTCGGACAAATTGCTTTATTTCCAAATCCAGATGCAATCGCAGAATTCAAAATTGAAACTAGCGTTCCTCAAGCCGAATCCGGGCGTGGTGGCGGTGCTATTATTTCAGCTACTTTCAAATCCGGTGGTAACGCCGTTCACGGAACGGCGTTTGAGAATTATCAAGGACGTTTTTTAAGTGCAGCAGCGGCTCAATTTGATAAATTCAATTCTCCTGCTAACGCGCAAGGCATTCGCCGCACTCCTCCAAACTA
The DNA here is from genome assembly GCA_040005335.1 of Pyrinomonadaceae bacterium. Classification (GTDB taxonomy): domain Bacteria; phylum Acidobacteriota; class Blastocatellia; order Pyrinomonadales; family Pyrinomonadaceae; genus JBBQUS01. The sequence continues at coordinate 7,867 of JBDTZD010000077.1, forward strand.
TATAACTCACAACTATGGTGGCACGGTTGGAGGACCGATTTTCCTGCCTGCTTTTAACGAAGGCGGACCCTTTGTTTATGACGGGCGCAATCGCACGTTTTTCTTTGTTTCGTTTGCCAATCAGCGTAACGCAACTCCAGCTTTCGGCGGCGGTGAATTTCAATTCGTAACGGTTCCTACGCTCCGCCAGCGGCAAGGGGATTTTGGTGAGCTTTTACAGCCTGGTACCTCCCAAACTTTTAATCTAGCCGGTGGCGGAACCGTTGTCGCTCCTATCGGAACTATCTTCGCTCCAAACGGCACACCGATTCCGGGAAATAATCTGGCAAATTGCCCTTCATGTGGAT
>JBDTZD010000017.1:0-8211 GCA_040005335.1 Pyrinomonadaceae bacterium
AATCTCTTTGGAAGAAGTCATCGGAAAAAACTTTTTCGATTTAAATTATCCTGAAGATTTAGCCGCCCGGCTGCAAAACCAAATTCAAGAGGTTTTTGACCGCCAAGAAATTGTTAGGGATGAAACGCCGTTCACGGGCGCGGCTAATGAATCAGGTTTTTACGAATATATTTTTAGTCCCGTTTTAGCTGATGGCGGCGTGGTCGAACTCGTCGCCGGTTCAACGCGCGACATTACAACGCGCAAACGGGCAGAGCTAAACACCGAATTTCTGGCTTTGATTACCGGAGATTTGGCGCGTTTAACGACGATTGACGAAATGATGCAAACCATCGGCGCGAAAATCGGCGCGTTTTTCAATCTTTCGGTTTGCGCTTTTATGGAAATTGACGAAGCGGCGGACAAAGCAATTGCAACGCACGACTGGCATCGGGCAGACGCACAAGGCTTGGTCGGCATGTATCGCATTGGCGAGTTTTTGACGGATGAATTTCAGCGGGCATCACGCGCCGGAGAAGTTTTCGTCGTCCGCGATACGGTGAGCGATTCGCGCGCCGACGCGGAAAGCTACCGCGCAATTGATGTCGCCTCGTTTGTCAGCGTGCCGATTGTGCGCAACGGCGAATGGTGTTTTCTGCTCGTGTTGTTTGATTCGGCGGCTCACGATTGGCGCAACGATGAAATCGAGCTGATGCGTGAAATCACGGCGCGCATTTGGGCAAATCTCGAACGCCGCCGCACTGAAGAAGCGTTGCGCGAATCCGAAGAACGGCTGCGCTTGGCAACCGAAGCCGCACAGATGTATTCGTGGGAGTACGACGCGCAAACCGAAACTTACAAATTTTCAGAAAACGCCCACGCGATTCTCGGCGTTGACCAGAACGCGCTGCCGCTCACCGTTGAAGCGACGCACGCGCTCATTCACCCGGACGACCTCAAACTCATCCGGCATAATTTGGAACAGGCGTTAGAAACGGGCGAAGGCTTCGCGCTTGATTTTCGTTCCGTCACGCAAACCGGCGAAACGGTTTGGCTCAGCGTCCAGAGCGCGGTCGTCAAAGACGCGGCGGGACAAGTTATGCGCGTTATCGGCATCGCGCAGGACATCAGCGAGCGGAAACGAATCGAAGACGCTCTACGCGAATCCGAAGAACGCGCGCGTCTGTTAATCGAAGGTGCAACCGACTTTGCCATTTTTAGAGTGGCGCCTGACAATCTGATTGCATCATGGAACACGGGCGCGGAAAGAGTTTTCGGCTGGGCGGAGAGCGAGATTATCGGACGTTCGGGCGCGATTTTATTCACGCCCGAAGACCGCGAGAAAGGCGTTTCCCAAAAAGAACTGGAAACGGCGCTTCGCACGGGACGCGCCGAAGATGAACGCTGGCATATTCGCAAAGACGGCACGCGTTTTTATGCTTCGGGCGTCATGATGCGTCTCAAAGAAGGTGCCCAAGGCTTTGTCAAAATAGCCCGTGACCAAACCGCTAAAATCGCTTCTGAAAAAGCTGTGCGCGACAAGGAACTGCTGCAAAAGCTCGTCGGCGCGCTCGAAGACGAGCGCAAGCGCATTGCCCGCGATCTGCACGACGAACTCGGTCAAAAGCTCACGGCTCTACGTTTAAAGCTCGAAAACATCAGAAAAATCTCCGAAGAAGATGAGATTTGCGGCAAGATAGACGAGGTACAACTTATTGCTAAGCATCTTGATGCTGACATTGATTTTCTTGCGTGGGAACTGCGACCCGCCGCGCTCGACGATTTAGGATTGATTGTTGCGCTTGGCAATTACGTCAAGGAATGGTCCAGGCATTCGGGTGTGACGGCGGAGTTTTACGCTTCCGGGATAAATGATAAACGGCTGGCGCCGGAAATTGAAACGAATCTTTACCGAATCACGCAGGAAGCGCTTAATAACACCCACAAACACGCAAATGCCAAGCGCGCTGATGTTCTGCTTGAAAAAAGCGATAGCGCAATTGTTTTAATTATCGAAGACGACGGACAAGGCTTTGACCCGGAAGATAAAATGATTGGAGAAAAAGGATTAGGGCTCATCGGAATGCGCGAACGCGCGGCGCTCATTGACGGTCTGGTGGAAATCGAATCCGCTTCTAAAAATGGCACAACCATTTACGTCCGTATTCCGATTAACAATTCGGAACCATCGGCATAAGCAAATTGTTTTTTAACAAATCAATATTGCCTGTAACACTATGAAAACACGAATTCTGATTGCCGACGACCACGAAACAGTCCGCGAAGGGCTAAAAGCGATTGTCAACTCTCAAACCGATATGGAAGTCATCGGCGAAGCGGGTAACGGAATCAGCGCAGTTAATTTGGCTCAAGAACTACAGCCCGATGTAATCGTGATGGACATTTCGATGCCGGAAATGAACGGACTCAAGGCAACTGCAAAAATCAAAAAGCTTTGCCCGCAGGTCAAGGTCTTAACACTCTCCAGACACACCGACGGCGGTTATTTGCAGGAATTATTACGCGCCGGAGCATCGGGCTATATTCTCAAGCAAAGCGCGGCGTCCGAATTAATTCACGCACTTCGCGCTGTAATCGCTGGCGGCAAGTATATTGATCCGACAATTGCGGAAAAAGTTCTTGGCGGTTATACGGCGAAACCCGTCAAGACGGGTTTCGCCCCGAATTTAGAAAGCATTACCGAACGTGAAGCAGAAGTTCTGCGGCTGGTTGCTTGGGGCTACAGCAACAAAGAAATTGCCGCGCGGCTTAAAATCAGCGTCAAAACTGTTGAAGCTCATAAAACCAATTCTATGAAAAAGCTGGAAATGCGCAGCCGCATTGACATTGTTCGCTTTGCACTGCTGCAAGGCTGGCTGCAAGACACCTGAGAACAAAGGATGATGGATGAGGGATAAAGGATGAATAAATCAAACAACAATCCTAGATTTTTAATTCCCTAAATTCCTTAGTTTTCATCCTTCCGCCTTCCGCCTTCCTCTATTAGGGATTTCCCTTATCAAATCTTCGCATCTTCCTAATATCCACGCTCTTCCCTTTCTGCGTTAATAGTAACTACTAAATAATTTTGCGGCGGCGGCGTATTATCTTAAGCCGCAAACCAAGCTTTCGGGCACTAATGGAATTAATTTTGTGAATATCCGGGAACCGCTAAACGAACAGAAATAATTGTTTGAAAAGCTGTTTTGCTCTAACCATCTTAACTTTTAACAAAGGTAATTAATTTCTATTTGTTAAATATTTTTGCCTAATTTTCTATGATGACAGTTTTATCGCTCCCTACAAAATCGTCAAGAAGAGAGCGGTCGAGAACCGTTTTGAAGGTGCCATTCGTGTTAAATAATCAGCTTAATCATCAACCTAAATCTCAACCATTAGTTTTGATAGTCGAAAATCACGAAGATACTCGTTTGATGCTCAAACAGATTCTGGGCATTTGGGGTTGTCGTTCGATCGAAGTTGAATATGGTGAAGGAGCCGTTGGCGTGGCGGAAAGAGCGCGCCCGGATCTAATTTTGATGAACGTCGGTTTTCCGCATTTTGATGGAATCGAAGCGACACGGCACATCCGTCAAACCCCTGCCCTTAAAGAAGTTCCGATTATTATTCTATCGAGCTATGCCGAACCAACGTTTTGCCAAACTGCGCTGGCTGCCGGAGGTAACGATTATCTAATCAAACCGATTGAACTTTTGCAGCTTGAAACACTCGTAGTCAAACATCTGGATCGCTTTGCCAACAGAAATAATATTGTCGTCGGCAAGTTTTCTTCAGCAGATAGCGTTTTGCCGCCAGATTCGCGGGAAGTCTAATCGGAGACGTTGAAAACAATAAGGATCGTTTAAAATGATAAAACCTCATGATAAAAAGCTATAAAAGCAAACACGATGATGAATCAATGGAAGCACAAACAAAATTCTACAATCTGAGAAAATTAGGGATCAAAGGCATTCCGGTTAACGCAGTAACAGAGCATAGAAATGAGCCAACTTTAGCTGAAACACTTAAGCTCAAAAATCTCTTTTCCAACCAAATTTTGACTGCTCTGCCAGACAAGGATTTTGCCAGATTGCTGCCTCATCTACAATTGGTATCGCTTTCGTCCGGGGAAGAACTTTGTCATCCCGGCGGCACGCTGCGCTATATTTATTTTCCCGAAAATGCGGTGATTTCATATCTCCATGTTTTGGCGGACGGCAACTCGACCGAAATCGCCATGATGGGACGGGAAAGTATTGTCGGACTACCTGAAGTTTTTGGCTCTTATTCATCGCCTTATTGCACGCAGGTAACGGTTTCCGGAAATGCGTTGAGAATAAATGCGGAAATCTTGAGAAATGAATTCTGGCGCTGCGGGATGCTTCAAAAAATTATTTACAATAATCTCAACTCACATCTGGCGCAAATTTCCCAGAAAGTCGTTTGCAATATTCATCACCAAGCGGAATCGCGCTTTTGCACCTGGCTGCTGATGCTTCAAGATCGGGTTCTCAGCAAAGATCTAAAACTGACCCAAGATCAAATTGCCCGTTACCTCGGCGTTCATCGTCCGAGCATCACGCACATCGCTCAAGCCCTGCGCGAAAGAGGAATTATCAATTACGTTCGCAGCCGCATTAGCATTCTCAATCGGCGTGGTCTCGAAAAAATCGCTTGTGAATGTTACCTAGCAATCAAAGAACCCTCCATGATTGAGTTTGCAGAAACAATTCAATAAACTAAGTTAAGCGAGTAAATTTAGATGAACGGGGCATGTTCCTGCCCGATGAGCGTGATCCGTAAAGCTGCGAAAATATTTTCACAGCCGCGCGGCGGCTTTTTGTGTAAGTAACAAATCCCGCGCATCCATTTATATTTCGCTCAATTAAGATTCGCTCTGTTTTTTATTGAAAAACGACTTATCTCAAAACCGAGCGCAACGCGCCAGCTAGGATGCTGGTCGTTACAACCGTTTGGAAAACGGCGTTACGTTTTTGAGAAAGTCCTATAAAAGTTGGCTGGCAAACTGGTAAAACTTACTAAGATCCAAGTTAAAGAAATGTTTTTACACGCTCGGCAAGCTTTTCCGAACGAGTGTTGTGGTCTGCTTGGCGGGCGCGCAGACCTAGCTCTTTCGATTTACCGATTGACAAACGTGGCGGAAAATCCGCGCGTCGCATACGAAGGCGAGCCAGCTGGTTTATTTCAGGCGCAGCGGACAATGCGCATACAGGGCGAAGCACTTATTGGTATTTATCATTCGCATCCGTTTGAGAGCGACCCAGTGCCATCGGAGACGGATGTTCGTCGCGCTTTTTACCGGGATGCGGTTTATTTTATTGTCGGGCGCAACGGCAAAGAGTTTGTATTACGCGGCTTTAAACTCTACGAAAGCGAACAGCGTTGGGAATCCGCGCCTTTTATGGTGACTGATTGAACAAAATTTGTTTTCAAGACGTAAACCAGAACAGCTCGCTTTTCTGAAAGGCAAAAACAATGGCAAAGAAATATGACACCAATCCGCTTGACGAAGACGTTTTGCGGCGCGCCGAAAAGAATCGCTCCGTTTCGCAGACCGAAGAAATTTCGCAAGCTCAAACAGCCATTTTTGAAGTTGATACGCGCCCCTTCGCGCCCGCTCCGACTGCCGAGATGCGAACACAAACCTTGCCGCCTTTTGACCCAGCGAGCGTTGATGAGCCTTATAACTCTGTTTTCAGCCGTCCGCAGTCTTTTTCCTCGCACACCAATCCAGCACACATTTCTTCGGTTTCCTCCGAAGCGCAAAAATTAATTTTGCCGCCAACATCGCGTAAAGTATTAGGTTTGGGTTTGCCCGAAAGAATAGCAATGATGCTGCCGTATTTGCCTTGGATTGCCGGAGCGATTATTGCCGTCGTAGTTTTATTTTGTACGTCCAGAACCGAGACGCGCGTTCGTTTTCACGCCGCTCAAGCGCTCGCTCTACATCTCGCTTCGTGGATCGTCTATGCAGTGCTCTCATCACTTAATGGAGTTTTGCCGCTTGCCTCCTTAATCAGCAGGTTTTTCGGTATCGCCGTCACCGTATATTTTATCGTCTCGCTCTACCGCGTTTGGAAAGGTAAACCCAATCACATCGAAGCGCTCGACGACGTGACGGATTTCTTAAACGAAAAAATTAAACCGCAATCAAAATAAAAACATGTATTGTCAAAATTGTGGAAGCGAATTGCGTCAAAACTTGGTTTTCTGTAATCGTTGCGGCGGGCGAGTCAATCTGGAACTTGAAAAATTTCAAAGCGTGGATTTACCCGCCAAGAAAGCGGTTGCTATCCGAAACATTTCGATAGTCGTGGGTTTTATTGGTGTCGGTGGGATAATTGCGATTGCCGTTTTAATCCTTCAGCTTGTCCGCCGAGGTGAGATTTCGCCTCCAGCTTTTTTCTTAGTAATGATTCTCGGCGCACTAGTTTTTGGCATTGTGTTTTTACTGATTAATCAAATTTCACGATTATCGTCCGCTACTACTCTCAATAAATTTTCTCAGATGGAACACCCCGAATCGCTATTTGAGAAACAAAACAACCAACTGCCTCCGCATTTTCAACCCGTGCCAAATAGCGTTACTGAATATACAACGCGCAATTTGGAAAAGATCGAGCGCGAAAAACATTGATTTTCTGCTTTGATAAATTCTATTTCGTGTAGGGCGTACTCCGAATAGTTGAGCAAACTAGCGTTCCTAAAATTCATCTTTCCTAATGCTTGCGGTAACTGTACGTTATTGCACTGAAAATAATTTTCAAATCAAGTAAGATATTTTGAACTTTCCGGTTTGAAAAACAAAGCGATAATTTTGGAGGAAATGATGAAAAAGACTTTTGGATTAAGCAAAGCAGCTTCGGCGTTTTTAGCGCTCACCATGTTTGTCATGCCGCTCGCATCTTTTGGACAAACGCGGATTTCCGCACCCAAAAACAAATATAAAATTGAAGACGACATCAAAGCCGGACAGCAAGCGGCGCAGCAAGCCGAACAGCAGCTTCCCATCTTGCGCGACAGTTATATAACCAACTATGTTGCGACAATTGGCGATAGATTGGTTGCGGCAATTCCGTCTGAATTTCAACACCCGGAATTCCGCTACTCGTTCAAAGTCGTTAACGCCAGCGACATTAATGCCTTTGCGCTTCCGGGCGGACCAATGTACGTCAATCGCGGAATGATTGAAGCCGCCAAAAACGAGGGCGAGATGGCGGGCGTTATGGCTCATGAATTAAGTCACGTTGCGCTTAGGCACGGAACGGCGGGCGCGACTAAGCAAGGCAGTATCGGCAGTCAAATTTTGGGTATCGGCGCAATCTTAGGCGGCGCGATTTTGGCTGGCGAATCCGGCGCGCAGCTTGGCGCGCTTGGCGCACAAGCATATTTCACCAAATTTAGTCGCGAATATGAAACGCAAGCCGATGTTTTGGGCTCGCAGATTATGGCTCGCGCGGGTTACGATCCGCACGATCTCGCCAATATGTTTCAAACTATTGCCAAACAAGGCGGCAGAAGCGGCGCTCCGCAATGGCTTTCGAGTCACCCGGATCCGGGCAATCGTTTTAACCGCATTAATCAGGAATCGGCATTACTGCGCGTTTCAAATAATCCAATCAAGGTGACACGCGATTTTCAAAACGTTCAAGGGCGACTTCGCGAAATGCCAAGAGCGCAATCATCCGCCGAAATTGAGAAAAACGGGCAGCGTAATCCGAATGGCACCGCCAACGGCGGTAACAACAGCCCGACGGCTAACGGCAGATACTCAAACAGAGTAGAGTTGCCCTCAACACGAACCCGCGCTTACAGTGCCGGAAACTTTCTCCGCCTCAGCGTGCCTGACAATTGGAGAGATTTTTCTGCAAACACCGATGTTACTTTTGCGCCCGAAGGTGGTTACGGGAGTGACGGAATTACGCGCGGCGCAATGATTGGAGTTGTTCAATCAAACGGCCAAACGAATTTGCAGACAGCCACACAAAATTATGTTTCCGATCTGCTGCAAGGCGGCAATAGTTACTTGCGGCAGCAAGGCAGATATTATAACGCTAATATTGATGGGCGCAATGCTCTGCAGACAACCCTTGCCGGGCGCTCGCCGATCACGAATCAAACCGAAATCGTCACAATCTACACAACGCAATTACGCGACGGCACATTGCTTTATATTGCTACTGTTGCACCGCAAAATGAAGCGAACCGTTA
>JBDTZD010000059.1:0-8172 GCA_040005335.1 Pyrinomonadaceae bacterium
GAAACCGGCAAAGCGCGAAGCATCGAACGTCTCAAACTTGCTCATCAATCTTAGAAATAGATAATATTTTGTCAAGGAACGAAAAAGGCTGGAAGGATGAAAAGCTGTCCGAGTTGTAATTTAAAATACGCCGATGACACGCTTCAGTTTTGTTTGAATGACGGAACGCAGCTCACTGAGTTTATTGAGACGGAAGAACCCGCAACGGTTTTTTCAAGCGGAGTATCAACTACCGAAAAAAGCCCTTCCAGTCATTCAAATTTTGAACAAATGTCTGTTGCCCCGGATTCCGCCCATCTGCAGGAAGCGAACAGTACGCTCTTCGCTAATCAACCAACTCAAGAATTGTTTTCTGCGAAAGAAAATGCCTCTGACGAATTATTTATCAAAATTTTGACATTTGCGCCGATTGTTGTTGCGTTAATGCAAAACTATTGGCAATGGCTTTATATGTCAAAATATGATTCTTTTCAATTTCCAAGCTTTTTATGGGAATTAAATTTTTGGGTTTGGCTAATTTTATTATTTAGCGGCACGGCGCTCTGCGTTTTAGCAATTAAAAACAATAAAAATAGAGGTTTTGCCGTAGTCGGACTGGTTATTTTAGCGATCAACTTTCTGCTTTGTCTCGCTCCGCGGCGTTAAAATCTAACTAAACCACCTCTGTGAAAGGTTACTGAAATGCATTGCCCTGTCTGCAAAACAACAACTTTAGAAGAAGTTATTTTGGAAAGCCAGTTATCATCGCTGAAATGCAGTGAATGCGCAGGAAAGTGGATCAAAGGCGCTACATATTGGAATTGGCTCGAAACACATAAACCACAGTTGCCGGAGCATGAATTTAATGATTCTGTGGTTGATGTTGGAAAGGCCAAACTCTGCCCTGAGTGCAAAAGTATTATGGTCAAATACTGGGTTGGACATGGTGTTGAATTTTCTTTAGATCATTGCCATTCTTGCCGGGGTATTTGGTTTGATCGAAATGAGTGGGAAGTTCTCAAGAGTCGCAATCTACACGATGACATCAATTCTATTTTCACAGCGCCTTGGCAAACTAAAATTGAAAAAGAACACAGAAGAAATGGGACAGAACGGCGGTATTTAAATAAGTTTGGAGTTGAGGATTATGCAGAAATGAAAAGGGTACAGAGTTGGATTCGCAATCATCAGCGGCGAGAGGAAATTCTTGCTTTTCTTAGTAATCCAAATTTACTCGATTGATTGTATTGATTGTTGTGATTACGAGGCAATCTACAAATTTGTAGAAGCGGAAGGTGTCCAGCTATTATTGCCTGTTAGTGATCGTGTAGGATTTGTCCCTAGCTGGGAGCTTTTTCAGGAACTTTAGTTGATTTACCAAAAGCTTCAAGATGTTCGGGTGAGAGAAGCATTTCACGGTATTGTTCGGGGATGGAACGAACGTGATTGTCGCTATCAATTGCAATGAGCGTCGTTTCGCCCTCGGCTAAAACTGTCTTGTCTGCCGCACGAACAATTTCATAGCCGAAACGCAAAGAACGTTTGCGACATTCAGCAATGTGAGTTCGAATTATCAAATCGTCATCGTAAAAAGCGGGTTGTTTATAGCGACAGTAACTTTCGGCGACAGCCAGATAAACACCGTTGCGCTCCTCCATCTCGCGATAAGCGAAACCGCGCGAACGGCAAAATTCAGTGCGTCCAATCTCAAACCAGATGAGATAGTTAGCATGATAGACTACGCCCATTTTGTCAGTTTCAGCGTACCGGACACGGACTCTCGATTCATGCCAGGCAATCGAATCGTCGGGTAAGAAATTTTCGTCGAAAACCGTCATAGACGAAAGGGGCGAAGCGATCGTAAATAACTCTGCGCTTCGCCGCTTGAAATTTGGCTCCGGGACAGGGATTTGAACCCCGATTACTTGATCCAGAATCAAGCGTGCTACCATTACACTATCCCGGAAAATCTTTGTCCTCGCTCATGTGTTCGAATTCGATGACAATTAGCACATACTACATCGCATTTTTCGATTTCGTCAAGAGGCAGACGAAGACTTAGCGAACTTGCCAGTTGGGCGACGTGAGCTAATTTCTCCTCGCCTTCATGTTGATCGAAATCCATTACTATAGTATGGAAACAATCCGCCGCAATCAGCGCACGGCTGAGATTTTCGCTTTCTTGAAATTTGTCTCATCAAATCGCGTTTACGCTGATTCTTCAAGCTATACACTTCGCTATTACGTTCATAATAGCGTTGTTTCGCTGCGCATTGTTTTTCTAAATCTCTCGCCATTAGTAGTTTTTGATTAAATCACTGAGATTTTGTTGAAACGAAAATAAATCTAGAAAGCTCGCGGCAGTTTGTCAATCTAAACTTACGGTTTGTTATAATTCTTTTAAAAGTTCACAGACGAGCGGTTAGTTCTCCAAATTTATGGCAGAAATTTATTTTATCGGCGGGATGTTCATCCTCATTCTAATTATTTGCGCGGTGGCGGTCTTTTTCTTTGTCCAGACTTATCGCAAAGAACAGCGCGAAAAAATGCAGCGGAAAACGGAAAACGGAAAACGGAAAACGGAAAATAGGTCAGAACCGCCTGCGGTAGCGGGCGGTTGAATTTTAAATTCGCTCAAGTGACATTAAGAATTTGTGTCTTTAACCGCCAGGAGTTCTGACCGATATGATGCACTCGAATATTTTAAAATTAGAAGATTGTGTGTTTTTGATTGTTGACGTGCAGGAAGCATTTCGGCAGTCAATCTCAAATTTTGGCGAAATCTCACGGAATATTGCAATTTTTGTGCAGGGCGCGAAATCATTAAGCGTGCCGATTATGGTAACGGAGCAATATCCGAAAGGCTTGGGGCATACGGCAACGGAGATTTCGGCTGTTCTCCCGACTGACATTGATTTAGTAGAAAAGACTGCATTTTCTTCGTGTGGCTCCCAGTCGTTTGCCGAAAAGCTTAAAATGCTCAATCGTCGGCAAATAATCGTTGCCGGAATCGAAGCCCATATCTGCGTCAATCAAACCGTTCACGATTTGCTGGCGCAAGAGTATCAGGTACACGTTCTTGTAGATTGTATTGCTTCGCGTGCTGAGCAAAACAAACAAATTGCTCTAGCCAAAATGCAGCAGTCAGGAGCAATTTATGCGAGCGTCGAAATGACTTTGTTTGAAATTATGCGCGATGCTCGCCACGGCGAGTTTAAAACGATTCAAAAACTTATTAAGTAGTTAGTGGGCGCTGATTTGCGGGCAGTATTTATTTTCGCCGTCTGCGCCCGCTGTCAACTGTCAAAAATGGATTTATTACAAAATCTTAACACTCAGCAGCGTGAAGCCGTCACGACGACCGAAGGTCCGCTGCTTGTTTTGGCTGGGGCGGGTTCTGGCAAAACGCGCGTGATCACGGTTCGCATCGCTTATTTGATTGCGGAAAAGCAAATTGCGCCTTACAACATTCTCGCCGTCACTTTTACCAACAAGGCAGCCGGAGAAATGCGCGAACGAGTGGAAAAAAACTTGCGCGGGCTGAATTCGCGCCTCAATAGTTCGCCGCTCATTTCGACTTTTCACAGTCTCTGCGTCCGCATCCTTCGTTCTGACATCGAGAATTTAAAAGACGGTTATACACGCTCCTTTACGGTTTATGATACGGACGACTCGCAGAAAGTTATCAAAACTTGTATCAAGGATTTGGGATACGACGACAAACAGCTTTCTCCTCGCATTACTCAAAGTGCAATTTCCGGAGCCAAAAACAGGGGCGAAGACCCGGAAAGCTATTCGGCAAAAGCTGATTACAACAACGAACGCGCACAAGCAGTGGGTCGAGTTTTCAAACTTTATGAAGAACGCCTGCATAATAACAATGCTCTTGATTTTGACGATTTGCTGATCAGAACCGTGCAATTGCTGCGTCGTTCTGAAGAAACGAGGGAAAAATACAACGATAAATTCAATTATATTTTGGTTGACGAATATCAGGATACAAACCCTTTACAGTTTGCCTTAATACGCCTCTTGACCGAAAAACAGCAAAACGTCTGTGTCGTGGGCGATCCGGATCAATCCGTGTACTCGTTTAGAGCCGCAGATATTCGCAATATTCTCGACTTTGAAGACCATTATCCAAATGCCAAAACGATTCGGCTAGAGCAAAATTACCGTTCGACGCAGAATATTTTGGAAACCGCCGATTCGATTATCAAAAACAACACCGAACGCAAAGAAAAAAAGCTCTGGACAAGCCAGAAGGGCGGCGATTTAATTCGCTATGCACAGTCGTTTGACGCCGATTCAGAAGCGCGTTTTGTCGCATATGAAATTGAACGCATTAAACGCCGCGAACCCGATACGCGTTTTGCCGTGCTGTACCGGACAAACGCCCAATCTCGCGTTTTTGAAGAAGCGTTGCGACGCCAAAGAATTGAGTACAACATTGTCGGGGGTTTTTCGTTCTACGAACGCGCCGAAGTCAAAGATATTATTGCTTATTTAAAGCTGGCGCTAAATCCGCACGATTCGATTGCTTTGCTGCGAGTCATTAACACACCGCCGCGCGGACTCGGCAAAGCGACGCTCGATGAATTGCAGTTTCAAGCCCGCGATTTTGGCGTTTCGATCTGGGAAGCCGTTTCCGTCGCGCTTGATCCAGCGCCCGGCACAGTGCAAAAACTTACCCCCCGGGCAATCAATTCGCTCAAAACATTTCAGCAAATTGTTAAAACTTTAAGCCAAAAATTAAAAGACGCTCCAAATTCGACCGAGCCGGTGTCTTCGCTGGTCGCCGCCGCCATTGAAGACACCGGCTATGGCAACACGCTGCGAGCCGAGAACAATGATGAAGCTGCAGCGCGTCTGGAAAACTTGCAGGAACTTGTCAACGCTGCGGTTGATTATGACAAAGAAGCGGCAGAGGGTATCAGGGATTTTATTGATCACGCCGCGCTCGTTTCCGATACTGACAAATTTGACCGTAATGCGACGGTCACGCTGATGACTGTTCATGCCGCCAAAGGACTAGAGTTTCCAGTCGTTTTTCTCGTCGGCATGGAAGACGGCGTGTTCCCGCATTCGCGCTCAATTGGGAATCCGCAGGAACTCGAAGAAGAACGCCGTCTAGCATATGTTGCCATTACGCGGGCGGAAAAACTGCTTTATATTTCACATGCCATGCGACGGCGCGTTTACGGTGAGGATTTGGCAGCAGAACCTTCGATGTTTCTCAACGAGCTGCCGCTGGATTTAATCGAAGACGTGACGCGCGGCGGCAATTCATGGCTCTCATTTGCCAAAAATCCGTCAAAACAAGCTGCGAAACAATCAAACGCCGATGCGATTCGCGCTCTCAAAGGCGAAAGCCGCGCGTCGCAACCGGAAAAACCGCGCACAACTTATACTGGCAAGACTTACAATTCGACCGAAGCGATTAGTGAATTTTTTAAAAGCAGGAAGCAGGAAACAGGAGATAGGCGACCAGAAACAGAAGGAAATTCCAAACTCCAAATTCCAAATTCCAAACCGCAAGAACCAAAAATTCAGGTTTATAAAAAAGATGAAGGACCAAGCGCGAGCCTTAAATCGCAGAGCGGATTTTTGCCCGGAATGCACGTCAAACATCCGAAATACGGCAAAGGTTTAGTTTTGCGCCGCGAAGGAACAGGTGACCAAACTAAGTTAACGGTTAGCTTTCCCGGTTTCGGACAGAAAAAACTAATCGAAAAATTCGCCAACCTGGAAAAAGCTTAAATAGTGTAGAATGTTTACCAACGAGTTTCACTTTTTTGGAGGAAAGTAGGATGAAAACCTTTTTTCGAGCCGACACGCTTGTGTTATCAGCATTGGTTTTAGGCGTTTTAGCGCTGACTGGTTGCGAACAGCCCGGAGCTAATACTAATTTGAACGCAAATCGCCCCGCCAACTCAAACATGGCAAACACGAATTTATCAACTGTCAACACAAATTCGGTTAGCACGACTAATGCAAATGCGATGAATTCAGCGATGATCGAGACGCGCGAACCGGAAATCTATCAAGCCACTGTCGCGTTAAAGCTCGAAACAATGGGTTCGCAGCAAGCAAATCTGCCGCCTATCATGGCGCAGGTCGCCCGCAACGGCGGGGATCGCCGGATGGAATTTACTCTTCCTAACAAAGAAAAAGTCATTTATCTTGATGCTGCCGGAAAACATTATCTAATTTCGCCCGACCGCAAACAATTTGCTGAACTAAATCAAGAATCACTTGGTTTTGAAATTCGTAACCTGATGACGCCGTCGCAAATTGTTCAGCAAGTGAAAAATCTAAAAGGCGTCGAGCGAGTCGGTGAAGAATCGGTTGATGGACGCACGGCGATTAAATATCGTTATGCAGGAACTACCGACACCAAATCTCAAGCTGGAAATGTGCAAACTGAATCAGTCATTTTGGTTGACAAAGAAACCGGTTTGCCGCTTCGTTCTGAAACGAATTCGCAAAGTGAAACCGGACAAGTCAAAGGGGTAACCGGCGTCAGGCTAATCACAGAAATGAGTAATATCCAAACCACAATTGCGCCTGATATGTTCACGCCGCCGACGGATTACAAACAAGTGGCGCCCGAAGAAGTGCGCGGACAAGTCACCGCGCTTTTTAATGTTGCGGCGGCGTTGCTCGGCAATGTTTTAAAAAGCGCACAACCGGCAAATAGTCCGGCAGTTTCGCCAACACCTTAAAACAAAGGATAAAGGCGGAAGGATCAGAGAATAATTCAAAATTCAAAATTAAGAATTAAAAATGGCTCTGGAAATCTAATTTTGAATTTTGAATTTTACATTTTGAATTGGTTTTTCTCTGATCCTTCCGCCCTCATCCTTTCAATGCTGTGAGCAAATTTTTTACTTTTTTAATCGGACTAGTCTTGGGCGTCGCTGGTGGCGGAGCGTTGATTTTCTATTTGTTTGTCGGTGCTCCGCGAGCGGCAAAAGTGCCTGGCGCGCCGATTTTGCCGCCTGATGCGAACACAACAGCAGCGCCTGCGACGGCGACTGTTGTTTTAAAACAAGAGTTTTTTAACGAAATTTTGAAAACGATTTTTCGAGACATGAATGCGCCCTCGTTTCCGCTTAATTTATCGGCACAGAACGAGGCGACGGATTCAAAAATGATGAGTTTTGCTTTGCAGCAACCTAACAACGGTTGTGACAGCAAAATTACTTTGAAACCTGAAGGCAGCGGAACGCAGACCAGCGTGAGGTTTGAAAACGGGCAAATTTTAGCGCCGCTCGCTTTTACCGGAAGCTACAACGTTCCTTTTGTTGGCTGCACAAATTTCACCGGTTGGGCTGAAGCTAACCTGAGACTAAACTACGACCCGACGCAGCAAACTGTCTTCGGACAGGTTGACGTGCAAACCGTTAATCTCGACGGCATCACACCGCTCGCCAGCGGAATCGTCACGCCGCTCGTGCAAAATTCGATTAACAGCCGCGTTAATCCAATTCAAATTTTGCGCGGTGAACAAATCGCCTTGAAATTACCAATTACTGCGACTAACGGAACTTTGAACGCCAATGTCAAAGACGTTCGCGCCGAGATTAAAGACAACGCTTTAAGTCTGTATGTGATTTACGATTTGACCGGAACGAAACAATAAACACTGGGAGCGCGGATATCCTGTCCGCAACGAGCAGCGTCAGCAGCGATATTTTACGGCAACAAACATTTGTTCGCTAACGCAAACGTGCGGACAGGATGTCTGCGCTCCCAGCGCCAAAGCAACCTTTTTCCTGTCTAACTTGTCCTAACTGCGCTTTTCTGAATTCTAAAACAACTTTTCTCTTGCTCAAAACAAAATGAAATTAAGCTTTATTTTCGTGCTGTTAGCGGTCTGTTCGCTGGCGGCTGAAGCGCAAACTCGCATCAATCCACGACAAAACGCTCGCGTCCCGCAAATTTTACCATCACAGCAAATTTCCAATGCGCAAATATTGCCGATCCGCCGGGTAATTTTGTATTCGAATGGCGTCGCATATATCGAGCGACGCGGCGTTGTTTCGGGCAGAGCCGAGGTTAATCTCTCGTTTAAACAATCGCAGGTTGACGACGTTTTAAAATCAATGCTTGTGCTTGATTTGGGGCAGGGCAAAATCGGCGCGGTTTCGTATAATTCGTCCGCGCCCGTTTCGGCGAAAATGGCGGAAA
>JBDTZD010000080.1:0-8125 GCA_040005335.1 Pyrinomonadaceae bacterium
TACGTGCGACAGCGACATCAGTTTTGCCGTCGCCGTCGTAATCGCCTGGAACCGGTTCATCGCCGCCCGAGCCCCACTGTCGAACGTAAAGTTGATTATTTGAACTTTGCAGGACATACCAAAAAGCCGAGTAACCGTTAATCGCGCTCGGACGAAACACCGCCACATCTATTTTGCCGTCGCCGTCATAATCACCCGGAACCGGAATGTCGCCGGGCGAACCCCAAGCGACTCCCGCCAGCCCGCCAGTGCTGCGTTGAATGTACCACCTGCCTTGCGAGGGTCTAAAAACAGCAAGGTCAGCTTTGCCGTCGCCATCATAATCGGCTGGAACAAATAAATCAGTCGGATTGCCGAAATAATCAGCTCGAACGGTATTAGTCGCGCTGTTAACGGTGAACCAGCCCTGGTTATTCCAAACAGAGTAATCATCTTTGCCATCGCCGTCGTAATCGGCGGGCAAAGTAATCGCGCCGGACGAAGGTTGTCCCCAGTTAAAGGCGCGGAAAGCTCCCGTTGAACTATCAAGCGAATACCAATCTCCGGTTGTTCCTCTCCAAACGGCTGTATCGGTTTTTAGGTCACCGTCGAAATTCGCCGGGTTGATATGATCGCCGCTCGCGCCAAACTGCACAGCTCTAAATCCGCTCGAACTGCCCTGAATATACCAGGTGTAATTAGAGCCGTTATTGCGGATAACAGAGATGTCCGTTTTACCGTCACCGTCAAAATCAGCCACTCCGTTTCGCAGAGCGACCGCATTTGGGTTGACGATTTTTTCAACCGTGCTGCTGCTGATACCGCAAACATAAATTTCTCCGGCTTCATCTTCACCAAACGAAGAGATATTACGAGGACTGTCAAGCAGGAGGGTTGAATTCCAAGTGCCGCCAACGTTTTGCAGCATCCAGATTTCTCCCGTGCAATAATCGCCGTAAATATACGCGCCCTGCGGGAATGTTCCGCGTCTGCCGCGATAAACGTAGCCGCCGGTGATTGAGCAACGCCCTGCTGTATGACCGTATTGAGTAATCGGCGGTTCTTGTGTAATTGGAGTTGCGCCTCCGGTACATTTGGCTGGATCAAGATTGGTGCATTGGTTTCCTTCGTAAACACGCCAACCGTAATTTTTGCCGTTCTGAATAATGTCAACTTCTTCGATAGCGCCCTGCCCGACATCGCCGG
This sequence comes from Pyrinomonadaceae bacterium, assembly GCA_040005335.1. Taxonomy (GTDB): domain Bacteria; phylum Acidobacteriota; class Blastocatellia; order Pyrinomonadales; family Pyrinomonadaceae; genus JBBQUS01. The sequence continues at coordinate 1,186 of JBDTZD010000080.1, forward strand.
CAAAAAGCTGCCCGCTTTGGCGGTCAAACGACCACCGAAAGGGATTTCTCATTCCGATTGTGTAAATTTCCTGACAGGTGTTTCCCGTCGTAGTGCTGCCGTTGTCGCAGCGAGCTGTATTTGCGCCGACAAAAGGATTACTGGGCGGGATGGTGTAAGGGTTAGAGCCTGACTGCATGACATCAATTCGCAGCATTTTGCCGAGGAGCAAAGCGCGATTTTGCGCCCGATTGCCGGGATCGTTGCCAGAACCGCCGTCACCCATTCCGATATACAAATAGCCATCGGGACCAAATTCAATCATCCCGCCGTTGTGATTTCCAAAAGGCTGCGGAATTTTTAATAAGACTCTTTCACTAGCCGGATCGCCTTGGTTCGGATTATTTGCAAGAGCGGTAAATTCCGAAATAATCGTGTCACCGGTCGTGACGCAAGCCGGATTATTTGCTGTGCTGCAAGTGTAATCAACGTAGAATTTGCGGTTGGCGGTAAATTGTGGATGGAACGCCAAACCTAATAATCCCTGTTCGCCGCCCGCAGTTAATTTGCTGGCAATATTGATAAAATCCGTCGGCGTGGTCGAACCCGGCTGCACAACTCTGATAAGTCCGCTTTGTTCGACATAAAAGATGCGGTTTGACCCGTCTTTGGCGTTGGTAACGTAAAGCGGGCTGCCTAAACCCGACAAAAACGGCTGAAGTTGGATTGTCTGCTGTGCCTTAACCTGGATGGTTGTCGCGACAGAGCCCAACGCGATTAGTAAAAACGCTGCTAATCTAAAAATTTTCATAAGTCTTTATTTCTCCCCAATGTTCTGAAAGATGCCGAAAGAGCTGGGTCGCATGAGATATGAGATTTATACCCGGAATCGGCGCGGAACGTTAAAACAAGTTTAACGGCTGTCTGGCAGCCAATGCAAGATTTTTGGCTGATAAATAATTATCTGTCATTTTCGTCAAAAGTTGCTTTTTTAGGGATGGGAATGTTACCGAGCTGTTGAGGTGATATTTTTTCGTTTTGATACTTATGGTTTTTTACCTTCGCCGAGTGCTCGGATGTCGTCGTCGGCATACTCGGCGAGTTTGGTGCGTGAGCATCTGCCGAACGTCAATTGTCCATTACTGTCTTGGTAAGCATAAACAATATATCGCTCACCTACTGTCAAGCTAGGGCTATAGCGTGGTCCTGTGTTGACTATTACAGTTTGAGTTTTACTTTTATTACCCTTCCAATACCGCTCAACGTTAAACTTAAGCGTTATAACATCGTCGGATTCGCTAAGTTCGTTGATTTTCCCGATAAATACGGCTGCTGAATTTTGCAAGGCTTCACGCGCCGTTCCCGGAGCTGCGCACTTCGCTGAAGATGAAAGCGCCGGAAAATCAGTTGTGGCTGAAGCAGTTAAATTCGCGTCAGTGGTAACAACGAGAACGATGATAAAAACAACTTGCAAAATTCGATGGCACATATTTTTTTTGGTTGAGATAGTTAATCAAGATGTTTCCATCATAAAGCTAATTACTTGCAGGGACTATAATCTATCACTTCCACCGCATTTACAAACGATAACGCACCTTTGCTTTTCTGAGAGCGGCGTCTTCGACTTCGAAGTTTTGCAGCCGCATAGAAACGTCTGCGTTTAAAGTAAAATCGTCATGTTCGCCTCGCTTAAGATAAAAAGTCCCGGCGGCGGCAATCATCGCAGCGTTATCAGTTGAGAGATGAGCGTTTGGAAAATAAACCGGAATCCGAAGTTTATCGCCGAGTGTTTGTGCCGCTTCCCGCAGAGCCATATTGCACACAACTCCGCCAGCCACTATCAAAGTTTTCGGGAATAATTCATTCGCCAGCCTTTCCGTCGTGTTGATTAGTTGTTTGATGACCGCCGTCTGAAAACTCGCTGCCAGGTCTTTAATTTCTTGTGAAGGTTCTTGACCCGCCGCGACCGGCGCGATTCCCTGCTCACGAACATACTTTGAGACAGCAGTTTTGAGCCCGCTAAAACTGAAATCCGGCCGGCCGTCGCTGATTTTAGGCTGCGAAAATCGAACCTTTTTTGAATCGCCCTGCCTTGCGAGCCGCTCAATCAGAGGACCGCCCGGATATTCGAGTCCGAGCATTTTTGCCACTTTGTCAAACGCTTCTCCGGCAGCGTCATCGCGCGAACGCGCCACAACTTTGTACTTTCCTGCTTCAGGCGCAAAAAATAAATTTGTGTGACCGCCGGAAACAATCAACGCCAAAGCCGGAAACTCTGTCGCCGGGTTTTCAAAATTGACCGAAAAAACATGACCTTCAATGTGATTAACGCCGATCAGAGGCTTTTCTAAAGCAAACGCCAAAGCTTTAGCGTAGCTGACTCCAACAAGCAGCGAACCAATTAACCCGGGACCTTGTGTGACGGCAATTCCGTCAAGTTCGGCGAATGAAACTTTTGCTTGCCGCATTGCTTCTTTGACAATCGGGTCAATTTTTTCCAGATGTTCGCGCGAAGCTACCTCCGGCACAACGCCTCCGAATTGACGGTGAATCTCAATTTGCGACGAAATTACCGAAGACAAAATCTCGCGCCCATCGCGCACGACCGCTGCCGCCGTTTCGTCACACGAACTTTCAATACCAAGAACCAGCATTCTTCAAATGTAGAATTCTCGAGGTTAACTTTCAAGTAAGTATTTATTTTGTACGAAAACGAACCGTCTTATTAAACTAAATTTGTTTAAATTTGGTTTGACTAAAAATAATATGCAGATTTAGAATAATTCTAAACGAAATTTATCTTTAAAGACTAAAGTTAAGGGGAAACTTATGGCGACACAAATGTTCAAAACAAAAAATCCGACGTCAATGGAAATCCGCGAGCAAGTTGTTGAAATGTTAAACGTGCGTTTAGCAGACTCAATTGATTTGCATTATCAATCAAAGCAAGCCCACTGGAATATTAAAGGTGATGACTTTTACCAGTTGCATTTACTTTTCGACCAAATTGCTGAAGCAACTGAAGAATACATTGATTTGATTGCCGAACGCATCACGCAGCTTGGCGGGACGGCAAATGGAACAGTTCGCGACAGCGCAAAAAATTCTAGTCTAAAAGAATATCCGCACGATATTTACGATGCCGATTCGCATATCGAAGCTCTATCAAATGCGCTTTCCACGTTTGCTGCAAACATCAAGCAAAATGCTGATGACGCAGATGAACTCAAAGACATGGGAACCAATGATATGCTCATCGAAATCATGCGCGGCGTTGATAAATATTTATGGTTTGTCGAAGCTCACAACCAAGTTGAAGGCAAAGGCAAATCCATCAAAATGAAAGCCGCTAACTAGAACAGTTCTAATAGAAATCAATTTAAACAAAGCTCGCATTTCTGCGAGCTTTGTTTTTGTCGGTAATTTTATTTTGGTATTTTGCCATGTCTCTCAACATTACTGATTCTGATACCAACTCATCATCTCTTTTCTCAAGACTTCTTCCTTTGAATCGTCATCGAGAATTTGCTGATAACTCATTTTCTTAACCTCAATACAGTATTGAACAAGCAGCCAATTTTTGTAATAAGGAATAACTGTTCCGGTGTTATCTGCAAAATTTATCCAACCATTGTTTTCCGTTTCTTCAATCTTAATTATTCGAGCAATATTAAAGGCGAGATTTTTCTGATCTGTGCTTTGTCTTGCAACATATTCGGGGAATCCCTCAAACTTCCAAATCGGAATGTTTGCCACAGGGTTTGTTCTCCAAAAACCGAATCTGTTGTACTGCAAACAATGAATCGCTTCGTGCGCAATTAACTGCGTCAAATTCCATTTATAACGGTTTAATTCAACAAAGTTTTCCTGAAAATTAGAATCGCCTTGCAAAACAACCTTATTATAAAATCCCCAGGCAAACGCGGGACCGCGCAGCCATCGCATTAAGGTCGGATAAAGCGAGCCGTCGTTTAAACAAATATCAATTTTGTAGTTTGGGTCGTAAAGTTCGCCCTTTTTTAAAAGCTCAGTTGCCGCGTCAATCCGGGAAAATGTTTCAGCTTCTAATTGAGCGCTATGATAAACAGTGTAATTCTGGTGAACTATGTGGTGAGCGTAAAGCAGCGCCGGATTTAAAACAATCACAATCAAAGAGACTAGGAAAAGTATTGTGATGGAGATAAATCTGAGCGCCCATTTGATGATTTGTTTCTTCATTTTAGACTCTTTGCCCGCAACTAAAAGCGTCGGAGCGCGTTGAATAGCCATTTCGGAAAATGTTTTTCTGAAACAACGAACGCGCTCTTGGCTTAAAGTCAGATTTGAAAATTCAAATTAATCTGATTAATCCAGTTTCGTAACCCACCATTGATTGCCGGATTTATCTTGGAAACCTCCGCTTCGTCCATATCCGTGTTCACCTAATTCCTGTAGCGAAACCGCGCCCCTGGCTAATGCTTTGTGGTAAACCGTGTCAACATCTTCGCGCAAAACAAACATTCCGCAGGGGAAAGATTTGTAAGTCTCATTAGCCGCCGCAAACATAATCGTTGCTTTGCCCAAACTAAATTCGGCGTGCATAATTGTGCCATCTTCGCGCGGTGCGATTAATTTTTCCTCCGCGCCGAAAACCTCTTTGATAAACTCAATAAATTCGTTTGCCTTTTCGACAATCAAGTAAGGCATAATCGGCAGGTAATAATCAGGTGTTTCCATTTTTGCTCCTTCATTTTGCTGGATTTTGTTTAACACAAAACTAAATTAACAAATCTTGATCGGAAAAAATTGGAAAAACGCGACACAAATTTACCGCCATTGGACGCCTTCGGCATTTCCTCCAAAATAATGTTTAGGGTTGTAGCCGGAAAATTCTTTGAAATCGTTAATAAAGTGTGATTGATCGTAATAACCGCAATCATAGGCGATTTCCGTGAGCGACGGATACTCGCTGCCGTATTTATTTGCGGCGGATTGAAAGCGCATAATTCTTTGATAAAGTTTCGGCGAGAAACCCGCCAGCTCTTTAAATTTCCGCTCAAACTGCCTGGTTGAAAACCCGCACTCAAGCGCGAGCGTCCGAACATCTACAGTTTCTTTTGAGTGAATGATTTGATTGACTGCGCGGATAATCCTTGAATTTTGCTTTTTATTTTGCCTGATTCTATTTTCTAGAAAGTCGGAAATGATTTTTGCGCGATGGTAATTATCAGGCGCCGCCATCATTCTTTCCTCTAATTCTCTTGCTTCTTTGCCCAAAAATTCGTCCAGACTCAGCATCTGATTGCTGAGGTCTGCAGCGGAAAATGAGAAGAGAAGCGGAACGGCATACGGATAAAGATATGCGCCAAAAATGCCGAAATTTTTGTCGGTCACAAATCGCCTGAATTTCTGCGATTGCCCGCTGATGCCGGAGGCGAATGATTTTTCCCGCTTTTCGTCAAAGGTAATTTCGTCAAAAACCGTTTTGTAGTGAAAAACTATTTCTACGCAGCCATCTGCAAGCGAGCGATGAACGTAATTTTCCGATGCTAAATTGCCTTCCAAGACCCAGAAATATCTAACGTGTTTTTGCAGGCTAGCGGGCGGTTGAATCGTATGATAGTTCATCAAAAATATCTTATATCATAGTTATAGCGGTTATCAGAATTATGTGATTAGTAGAGAAGTTCGCACAGAGCGAGGGCGTGCGCCAGCGAGGGCGCCTTTACTCCGTGATATGGGCTTATGCACTAAAAACACTCGTGTTGATAAATTGGCAGAAAATGTTTTGTTAAAATATAGTAAAGCAGCACAGTTAAGATGAAGACATTATCAAAAAACAATATTTTAGGCAGTTTGGCTCAGCTTCTTGCTGAAAACAAACCAGAGATAATTGACGCCAACAAACTCGATATTAAGGCTTGCCCGACAAATGATTTGGTAATTTTTGACCGGCTCAAAATTGACGAAGCGAAAATTGACAAAATGATTGCTTCGGTCAGAAGTGTAATTGACGCCGCCGATCTGGTCGGGAAATTGATTTCTTCGCACGTGCGCGAAGACGGGTTAAAAATTGAAAACCGAATGGTTCCGTTTGGCACCATCCTGATTATTTACGAAGCGCGCCCCGATGTTTCAATCGAAGCTGCGATTATTGCCGTCAAAGCGGGAAATAGAATCCTGCTCAAAGGCGGCAAAGAAGCGCGCAATACCAATCTTTGTCTGGCAGATTTGTGGCAAAGGGCGCTGGCGGAAAACGGCGCGGATCTAAACTTTGTGCGTTATCTCGATCTTTCCCGCGAAGAAACACAAAAGTTGATTAACGGCGGAGCGGAAAAATTTGATCTAATTATTCCGCGCGGCGGCGAGACGCTGATTAATTTTGTTCTTAAAAATTCAAAAGTTCCTGTCATCGTCAGCGGGCGCGGCAACAATTTTCTTTACATAGACGATGAAGCTGATTTTGAAATGGCAATCAAGATTGCGCTCGACGGCAAAGAACGCTTGAGCGTTTGCAACGCGCTCGACAAGATTTTGATTAACCTAAAGATTGCTGATTTTGACGCCAAACTTAAGCAACTCGTCAACGCTTTGCTCGACAAAAACATTGAAATCTTCGGCGACTCGCCTGTTTGCGGTTCAAACAATCAAATTCAGCCGATTAAAGATAAAGGCATTTGGTTTGAAGAATTTTTATCGGCGAAAATATTAATTGCTGCGGTTTCAAACATTGATGAGGCAATCGAAAAAATCAATAAATATTCAGGCGGACATTCGGCGGCGGTTGTCACACGCAATGTTCAAACCGCCGATAAATTTTTGAATGAAGTTGATTGTGCGGCGGTTTATCACAACGCTTCAACTAGATTTACTGACGGCGGTGAATTCGGTTTGGGGGCGGAAATCGCCATTTCGACGCAGAAACTTCACTTTCGCGGACCGCTCGGCGCGGAGCATCTTCTGACCAACAAATGGTTTGTTT